>CAPNGW010000122.1:0-2438 GCA_948665105.1 uncultured Lachnospiraceae bacterium | reverse complement strand
ATCTATACAATGCGGCACTATTATAATTTTTTCTGGTTTTTCCTTTCGGTAATCTCTTTTTACCGTATGGCAATGATTCATGTTTGCTTCTGCACGGCCTTAAGGGCTGTATCCGGAGTGTGAAACCACAGATATATTATAAATAAGAAAAGGCCGACTTTCTCATTTTACCATAAAACAACGATTTGGCAAGAATTTTTTAGTTGTAATGCAATACCATCTTTGGTATAATATCCATAAAAGCAATGAGCCATGCAAGTCTTGACGGAAACAGGCGGTGTGAGCTTGCTCACACAAGCCTGCCTTTGTCAAGACTTATAGGGCGAAAGCCTTTGACCTGGGGAAATCCAAGATTTTCCCAGGTCAAAGCATGGCGATTACCTAAAAAAAGTACGGCGGAGGACAAATCCATGAGTGAAGAGAATTACAGCTACAACCCCAATAACCCGGAACAAGAGCAGAATCAGACACAAACTCAGAATCCGGAACAGGGCCAATACCAGTATCAGGAGCCCAATGCAGCTTCGTATCAGGCTTCCGGTGAGACCCAGAACCAATATTCTTACCAGAACCCGGGACAGAATCAATATCAGAACCAATATACACAAGGGCCCACAGGGCAGAATTATACATACAATTATAACAACGATGCCGGAGAGTACAGACCCACGACACCCACTTACGGCTCCGGCAAGAAACAGAGCCAGGGGCTGGGAATTGCCTCCATGGTGTGCGGCATCCTGTCAATCGTTATGTGCTGTGCTTCGGGATTGGCGATTCTTCTCGGAATAGTGGCGGTGATTCTTGGAATCGTTCAGCTTGTCACCTGTGAGCCCAAGGGTATGGCAATTGCAGGTGTTATCTGTGGATCCATCGGATTGCTATTCGGTTTGTTCTTTCTTATTTTCAGTTACGCGTTTACTGACTCTTATTACTGGCAGAGATTGTATTGGGAGTTCTTGGATGAGTTTAGCTGAGCCGGACCAAAAAGAGTGGCAGAGATTGCAAAAAAAGCCTGTAAGAGCCTTGACAAAGGGGCCTTACAGGCTTTATAATATTTCCAATATGCAGAATTTTGGTACAACAGGAAAATACAATGACGAAGACAGTAAGCTTGGGGAACAACGTCACAGCGAGCCGGGAGGGTGGAAGCCGGTACCAGTAGCCCGTAGCCGAATATCACTTCCGAGTAGCAGGCTGAAATGTGAGTAGGCGCTGACGGTTCGCTCCTCCGTTACCGGAGCCATGTATGCAAAGGGCAGTCCCTTTAAGTACAATGTATTAGGTGGTATGCGCAGGTTTCAACCTCGTCCTTTTACAGGACGGGGTTTTTTATTCTATTAGGAAACTTTGTTCCCTATAGCGCGCAGGAATCCTGCAGAGGAGGATTCTGTTTAAAAGAAAGGATGAACAGCATGTACGGCAAAGTCGACACAAACATGAATTTCGTGGAGCGGGAAAAGGCCACGGAGCAATTCTGGAAGGAAAACCGGATTTTCGAAAAGAGCATGGAGAACCGCAGGGAGGGTGAGACATACACCTTCTACGACGGACCGCCCACGGCCAACGGCAAGCCCCATATCGGCCACGTGCTGACCCGTGTCATTAAGGATATGATTCCCCGGTACCAGACCATGAAGGGGAAAATGGTGCCCCGGAAAGCCGGCTGGGATACCCACGGGCTGCCGGTGGAGCTGGAGGTGGAGAAGCTTCTTGGCATCAACGGCAAGGACCAGATTGAGGAGTACGGTCTGGAGCCCTTTATCAAGCAATGTAAGGAGAGCGTCTGGAAATACAAGGGCATGTGGGAGGAGTTCTCAGGTACCGTTGGCTTCTGGGCCGATATGGACCACCCTTACGTAACCTATGAAAATGACTACATTGAGTCCGAGTGGTGGGCTTTAAAGGAAATCTGGAATAAAAAGCTTCTTTATAAGGGATTTAAGATTGTACCCTACTGTCCCCGGTGCGGCACCCCCCTGTCCTCCCAGGAAGTGGCCCAGGGCTATAAGGATGTGAAAGAGAAATCTGCCATCGTCCGCTTCAAAGTAAAAGACGAGGACGCCTATATTCTGGCATGGACAACCACTCCCTGGACGCTGCCCTCCAACGTGGGCCTGTGTGTGAACCCGGAAGAGACTTATGCAAAGGTATCCTGTGTGGACGGACACACCTACTATATGGCGGAGGCTCTCCTTGACAAGGTGCTGGGCGGATTGGCGGAGAACGGAGGGAAGGCATATGAGATTCTTGCCACCTTTAACGGCAAAGAGCTTGAGTATAAAGAATACGAGCCCCTTTTTGCATATACGGGAGAGGTTGCGGCAAAACTAAATAAAAAGGCACATTTCGTCACCTGTGACACCTATGTAACGCTGACCGACGGCACCGGCGTGGTTCACATTGCTCCGGCCTTCGGTGAGGACGACGCCAACGTG
>CAPNGW010000121.1 GCA_948665105.1 uncultured Lachnospiraceae bacterium | reverse complement strand
TAAAAGAATATGTCTCCCAAAGTCCGGTTCCGGCGGGGCTTATTAAAGTGCCTCTGCTTTATAAACTGTCATTCTACAATATCAAAAAATTTGACAGATTGGTACTTTAGGAAGATGTATTCATTTTGGAATTACAGTTTGCGGAAACTCAAGGGTTTTTGTGGCGTTGGATGGACAGAATGTGGCAGGGTAAACCGATGAAAAGTTGCATCTTGACGGGAGGCAGGTGTATAATGTAGATGGTACAAGGGTTATGGTACAAAGTTTAGAGAAGATTTAATAAAGGATTAAATGATTATTTGAAAGAGCAGGTGGAAAATTATGGACGACAAAACAGCCTTGGAAGATTTGAAGAGAAAGGTAAAAGAATTTTGTGAGGAACGGGACTGGGACCAGTTTCATAATCCCAAGGATCTGGCTATCGGGATTTCCACGGAGGCCAATGAGCTTCTGGATATTTTCCGCTTTAAGTCCATAGAGCAGATGGAGATTATGATGGAGGATGACAGGAAGCGGAAGCACATGGAGGACGAGCTTGGGGATGTTTTCTTTTTCCTGCTGAGGTTTGCGCAGAGAAACGGATTCGACTTAAGCACTTGCCTGAGGAACAAGATGGAAAAAAATGACGAGAAATACCCTGTAGAAAAAATCAAGGGGAAGAATTTAAAATATACGGAGCTTTAGAAAACGCTGGTCTGGGATGAAGAGAGCGAGCTGTGGATGTGCATGTGCGGGCAGGGGGAGGTTTGATGCCTGCCGGGGTTAGTTCCGGTGATAGAATACTTTAAGGGCTTTGCCGAGAAATTTGGTGGAGCCTTTTTTGTATGTGTTGGTTATCAAGTGTTTCGGGTGGTTTTTTGGTGATTAGTAGTTTTTCGTGGTGGGGAAGCTCCTGCAATGAAAATTTTCCTGATAGGACTGAAATTAGTCCCTTTTTAAAATGAGTCTTTACATAGAATAAGAAAAAGTGGACTGATTTTAGCCCGAAAGGATACCAGTATGCTAAATGAAAAGATAAAGCAGGATAAAGACAATACAATTGGAAGAAATATAAGAGCAATTCGTAAAAAGTGTGGGATAAGGCAAACAGAGCTTGTTCGGGAATTGCAGTTAATGGATATAGACATAACCAGAGAAACACTTGTAAAAATTGAACGTGGGATACAGCATATCCAGTTGAAACAATTAAGAGGAATCAGAGATATTTTGCACGTAACGTATGAGGAACTTTTGGACGAATAATATGCCCTTTGGCGCCATTGTTTTTGAGCACTTATAAAGTAGGAGAAAATGAAATGGGATTTCATATAGGATTAACAATTGGTCAGGAGCTTACAAACAAAGAATTGACAGCTTTATTTGAATGTGGCAATATGGGTGGAATGCGACGCTCTAAGCATACAGGAACCTTGGTGCTAATTAATGATAATACCAAGGGACTATATCGAGATGTATGGAAAGACGGTATTTTGCATTATACTGGCATGGGGAAAAGAGGAGACCAAGTTTTACAAGGGAATCAAAATAAAACCCTGTATGAATCCAAAACAAATGGCGTGGAGGTACATTTGTTCGAGGTGATGGAAAGGGCTATTTATACATACCGTGGAATTGTAGCACTGGTAGATAACCCTTATCAAGCAAAACAGCCAGACGAAGATGGGAATATGAGAAATGTATGGATATTTCCAGTAAAGCCTATCGCAGAATATAAAGATATGATAGAAGAGCCTTCAGAACGTGAACTAGCAAGGCTTTCAAGCAAAGAATTGGCTAGACGCCTAGAGATAAATCAAACGGACAGAGAACCAAAAACTACGGAGGCAAAGGTATATTATCGCGACCCATATTTAAAAGAAATGGTAAAACGTATCGCGAAGGGAAATTGCCAATATTGTGGGAAAGAGGCACCATTCAAGGATAAATTCGGTGAGCCTTATTTGGAAGAGCATCACGTAAAAAGCCTTGCAGACGGTGGGAAGGATACGATTGAAAATGTGGTGGCCATATGTCCCAACTGTCATAGAAAAATGCATGTGTTAAAGGATGAAAATGATATTTTTATATTAGAACAAATTGCAGAGCAAAATAAGGAAAGCCTAGAAAGAGTATTAGTGTATGATATAAAGATGCTTCAACACTTTGGCGAATAGAGGAGCGAGGAAGGAAGAATGACAACCCTTAAAGTGGTAGCAGCAATTATCGTTCATGACAATAAAATATTTGCAACCCAGCGTGGATACGGTGATTTTAAAGGTGGATGGGAATTTCCGGGTGGGAAGATAGAGCCGGAGGAAACACCACAGGAAGCATTAAAACGTGAAATTATGGAAGAGCTCGGTATAGAAATTATGGTTGGGGAATTAATTGATACTGTGGAATACGATTATCCGACTTTTCATTTGTCTATGCAGTGCTTTTGGAGCAAAGTGATTTCTGGGAATCCTATTTTAAGAGAACATGAGGCCGCTAAATGGCTTACAAAAGAGGAGCTTTATAGTGTTGATTGGCTGCCAGCAGATGTGTGCCTAATAGAAAAGATAAAGGAGTATCCTACCCCCTAAAACTCCCTCTAAAAAATACTATCCACTTTTCCCCTCACAAATTATTGACGTAACCACCCTGCGTGCTATAATAAAGGCAGAGAGCCTGTGAAAGGACACCCAGGAATGGCCTTCCACAGATTCGGGTGTCAAAACGCAAAAGAAAAGGAGAGTATAGGTATGAAAAAAGTATTAGCAGCTTTACTGGTCACGATGATGGTGCTTTCTCTTACTGCCTGTGGCAAGAAAGAGGTAATCAAGAAGGATTTTTCCAATGCACAGAAGAAGCAGCAGGTGCAGGCGAAAGATGAAATACCAGAGGAAAGCTATGTGACTCCCAGTGAAGAAACTAAGGCGCCGGAAGTGCCAGAAGAACCGGAAGCGCCAAAAGCGCCAAAAGCCCAGACGGGAAGTATTGAGGATTACTTAAACATGCCGGAGGTGAAAGCCCAGATGGACGCTCTTATTGATTCCATGAGCGGGATGGGTATGACCATAGAAGTTACAGGTGAGGGAAATAAGCTGATTTATTCGTATTACTTTGATACCCAGCTGGGTGATGTGGAGACTATCAGAGCAGGCCTGGAGGAGGGCATTAAGGCACAGGAGGCAACCTTCAAGACCATTGCAAAATCGCTGAAGGAAGAAATCAACGTGGAGAACCCGGTTGTGGTTATCAAGTATTTCAATGCCGACGGCAGTGAGCTTTATACAGTGGAGTTTACAGCGGATTAGAATTATAATGAAAAGCAAAATGGTAACAGGTGTTTTTCTACAGGAGGGTGTATGACGTTCATGGAATATGAAAAAGCGCTGAAGCTTGGGAGAAAGGAATATCAGTCACGGATGATGCGGGGATTGCTGCCCACCCTTGAGGTGCTGGACGACATATTGCCCCCCGCAGGCTCTTATTCGGAGGTGCCTCTGGGGCTTGTCCAGATTCCCCTAAATCAGATTGTAGGCACCAAAACAGATGGGAGAAGCAACGCATTTGCAGGTAATTTTATGCCCATTTTGAAGCTGGATTCGGAGTTTGCCCAGAAGTGGGAGACCTTATGCACAAGCCATATGGAGGAAGGGATTCGGGAACCCATAAGCGCCTATGAGTACATGAACAAATTTTATGTGCTGGAGGGAAATAAGCGGGTCAGCGTGGCAAAGTATTTTGATGTGGATTCCATTCCAGGCACGGTAACGCGTATTGTTCCCAAGCGCACCAATGAAAAAGAGAATATCATCTATTACGAATATATGGATTTCTATGGAGTGTCCAGGATAAATTATCTGTATATGTCAAAGATAGGGAATTTTCAGAAGCTCCAGGAGGCAGTGGGGAAGGAGCCAGGGGAAATGTGGTCAGAGGAGGACAGGGAGAGCTTCGGCTCTGTCTATTTCCGGTTCCAGCTGGAATATTCCGCCAGAGGTGGAGATAAGCTGTCCATCACCCAGGGAGACGCCTTCCTGGCCTTAATCAGCGTGTACGGATATAAGGAGATTATGTCCAAAACCACCAGTGAACTGAAGGATTTGATTGCAAAAAGCTGGGAGGAGTTCTTCCTCCAGGAAAATGAGGACGGTATTGACCTTAAGATGGACCCCGCCAAGGAGAAGAAGCCTCTCTTCAGTAGAATCCTTTCGCCCGGTGTCTCCCGCCTGAAGGCTGCCTTTCTATACGCCAAAACACCGGGAACTTCGGCATGGACCTATGCCCATGAGCTGGGGAGACTCCATCTGGAGCAGACATTTTCCGATGAAATCACAACCTTTTACTATGACAATGTGACCCAGGATAACATTGAAGCTTATATAGAGGCGGCGGTAAACTGCGGCTGCAATCTTATTTTTACCACTGCGCCGCCCTTTGCCCAGGCCAGTGTGAAAGCGGCTATCGCCAATCCTGAGGTGAGGATTTTAAACTGTTCCTTAAAGACCTCTCACCGGTATATTCGCACCTACTATGCCAGGATGCATGAGGCGAAATTCCTTATGGGGGCCATTGCAGGCGCCCTGGCCACCAATGACAGGCTGGCCTATATCGGCGATTATCCCATTTACGGCTCTATCGCCAATATCAATGCCTTTGCACTGGGGGCGAAAATGGTGAATCCCCGGGCAAAAATATATCTGGAATGGTCCTCTCTAAAGGACACGGATATGGAAGCGAGACTTAAGGAGACCGGTGCAACCTGCATTTCCGGCAAGGATATGGTGAGTCCCGAGGAATCCCTCCGGGAATTTGGCCTTTACACCCCGGAAGGGGATCATATCAGAAGGCTTGCAATGCCCCAGTGGCATTGGGGGAAATTTTATGAGCAGTTGATTCGCACCATCATGGACGGCACCTGGAAATATGATGACAATGTGAATGCAATGAAGGCCATTAATTACTGGTGGGGGATGTCCGCAGGGGTCATTGATGTAATCTATTCCAAAAATCTCCCCATAGGAACCAAGCGGCTGGCGGAGCTTTTAAAGACCACCATTGTGTCCCATCAGTTTAACATGTTTTCCGGAGTCCTCTATTCCCAGGACGGGGTGGTGCAAAGCGACGCCAACCGCAGTCTCACGCCGGATGAGATTATCACCATGGACTGGCTGGCAGAAAATGTAGTCGGAACCATACCTTGCACTCAGGAGCTGGATGAGCAGGCATGGCCTGTGATTTCCCAGCAAGGGGTCAACAAGTAGAAGGGGCAGAAGCAGTTTATGAAAATACTTGCCATTTCCGATGAAGAGAGTGCTGCTCTCTGGGATTATTTTGATAAAAGCAGGGTGAAGGATATTGACCTGATTATTTCCTGTGGGGATTTGAATCCCAGATATCTGACCTTTCTGGCGACCATGGTATCTGTACCGGTACTGTATGTTCACGGGAACCACGATGAGAAATACAATCAGATACCGCCGGAGGGCTGTGTCTGTATCGAGGATGATATTGTGGTTTACAAGGGAATCCGTATTCTGGGGCTGGGGGGCTCCATGCGTTATACCAGCGGTTCACACCAATATACGGAGAAGGAGATGCAAAGAAGGGTGAAAAGATTGTGGTTTAAGCTGCTGCGCAAGGGCGGCTTTGACATTCTGGTGACCCATTCGCCTGCCTATCAGCTCAACGACGGGAGGGATTTGCCCCACCAGGGCTTTCGGGTTTTTCTGAAATTAATGGAGAAGTACAACCCGAAGCTTTTTCTCCATGGACATGTGCACTTGAATTATGGAAGAAATCAGAGGCGCTATGACCAATATCGGGATACCCAGGTAATCAATGCCTTTGAGCGGTGCATCATTGAAATTCCCTGAACCAGCATGGATGAAACGGGGATGAAATAATTGAATCACAGGCTTTAAAAAGCCAGGAGATCTTATGATAAATAAGATTTCCTGGCTTTTTTATTCTATAGGAAAGTTCTTTGAACTTCCCTATAGAATAAAAAAACCTCCGGGAGGATGCGCACGCAAATGCAGAGGTAATATGTCGCTGAGGCGACGCATTTGCGGCGCAGAATCTCGCAAGCGAGATTCTTTTTCATCTTAATATAACCTTAATCCCCTGCTCATTCTGCTAATACTGTTTTAACGGCGGAGGCAGTAGAATGTTAAATCAGGAGGTGACTTTATGGATGTAATTCAATATGTACTGTACCTTGCCGTTCTGGTGGCTCTGGCAATTCCTCTGGGCTGCTATATGAAAAAGGTAATGTGCGGTGAAAAGACATTTTTGTCAAGAATATTGACTCCTTGTGAAAACATAATTTACAAGGTCATGAGGGTCAATAAAGAAGAACAGATGAACTGGAAAAAATATGCGGCTTCCGTTTTGGTTTTCTCTGGGATAGGCCTGGTATTTCTGTTTTTGCTGCAGCTTTTACAGGGTGTGCTTCCTGGAAACCCCCAAGGGCTGCCCGGTGTGAAATGGGACTTATCCTTTAATACGGCGGCCAGTTTTGTCAGCAACACAAACTGGCAGGCATACACCGGCGAAGCCACCTTAAGCTACCTGACCCAGGCGGTGGGCCTTACGGTACAGAACTTTGTCTCGGCGGCCACAGGCATTGCGGTACTGTTTGCCCTGATTCGGGGCTTCATAAATGTGAAAACCATACTCCTGGGCAGCTTCTGGGTGGATTTGACCAGAATCGTTATTTACATTTTGCTGCCTTTGAACCTGGTGATTGCCCTTGCCCTGGCAGGCGGAGGAGTGATTCAGAACCTAAAGGGGGCAGAAACGGTATCTCTGGTGGAGCCCATGGCAGTAAACAGCGCAGGGGAAATCATTGAACATGCAGAGATTGACCTGGAAGCAGAAACGGTGACGGTGGACGGGAAGGCAGTAGCGGATGCTGAAATTGTCACAGAGCAGTTTGTTCCCATGGGGCCTGGGGCAAGCCAGATAGCCATCAAGCAGACGGGCACCAATGGAGGCGGGTTCATGGGCACAAACTCCGCCCATCCCCTGGAAAATCCCAATGGGTTTACAAATCTTATTGAGATGACCTCTTTGCTGCTGATTCCGGTGGCCTTGTGCTTTACCTTTGGGGAGGCTGTAAAGAACAGAAGGCAGGGAATAGCGGTGTTTCTGGCTATGTTTCTGTTGCTGGCGGTATCGCTAAGCGTGATTGCCGTGTGCGAGCAGGGGGCGACGCCGCAGCTGGCACAAAGCGGGGACGTAGACCTCTCC
>CAPNGW010000120.1 GCA_948665105.1 uncultured Lachnospiraceae bacterium | reverse complement strand
AAGGCCAGTACCTTTCCGCGGTCCAGCTGAATGGTTTCACTGGGAGCCAGGTCGTCCGCCAGAATAATGGCAGCCTCTCCTCCCTCTTTGGTGTCCTCCTTCACCCCCTGGAGCACCCGGATTAAGCGCTCGGAAATGTCCTTTACATCCGCCGCCCGGGCCTTCATGTACTCATCGTCCATGGAGGCGAAGATTTCCGAAAAATTATCGCCGGTGGTGGCTACCGCATACTCTGCATTTACCTGCTGGCTTGAGATGATATTTCGCACGGAATCACAGTAATCATCATCCTCCAGCATCATCTGATGCACCTCAAAGATTGCTGCATTTTCCTCTCCCACCTGGGCGAGGGCTTTCTCATACAGCTCTCCCAGCTCCTCTGTGGCCTTCTCCTTAGCCCCTTCAAACCGCACAAGCTCCCCGTCAATATCCTCAATCCGGTTTCTTCTTACCACCTTGTTCTTTTTGGCCAGCTCCCGAATGGGGCCGATTGCAATTCCGCCAAAGGCTGATTTTCCGTCCACAATCATCATAATGGCTTTCCCCCTTTTTGCTCTGTTATTTCTTAATCTGCCCGTAGTAGGCATTTGCTCCATGCTTCCTTAAGAAATGCTTATCCTGGATAACCTGGGGAGCCGGGCCGATACCGGGCTTTAACATCTCCGTGCGGCAGGCCATTTTCGCAACCTCCTCCAGAACCACCGCATTGTGCACGGCATTGTCCGCATCCTTCCCCCAGGTGAAGGGTCCATGATTGGTGCAGAGCACGCCGGGAATATGCATGGGGTTCTTCCCCTGAAAGGTTTCAATAATCACAAGTCCCGTATTTTTCTCATACTCGCCGTGGATTTCCTCCTCCGTCAGACTTCTGGCACAGGGAATCTCCCCATAGAAATAGTCTGCATGGGTGGTTCCGTAACAGGGAATGCTGCGTCCGGCCTGTGCCCAGGAGGTGGCCCAGGGAGAATGAGTGTGAACAATACCTCCCACCTCCGGGAAAGCCTTATACAGCTCCAGATGTGTGGGCGTATCGGAAGAGGGGTTATATTCCCCTTCCACCTTATTTCCCTTTAAATCCATCACCACCATATCCTCAGGCCTAAGCTCCTCATAATCCACACCGCTGGGCTTAATGACAAAAAGTCCCGCCTCACGGTCGATTCCGCTGACATTTCCCCATGTATAGGTGATAAGCCCCCGTCTGGGGAGTTCCATATTCGCTTCGTATACTTGTCTCTTCAACGCTTCCAACATAATTTAATTCTCCTTCTTATCCAGTATTGCCCGCATGGTTTTATTGGCAAAGAGCAAATCATTCTTCCAGCTCTCATTACCCAGATACCAGAATTCCGTGACAAATTTCCGCACGCCCATATTCCAGGCCGTATCAATCATCGCCTGAAAGTCCACCTGGCCCTCCCCGTACATCATGTCCCGGAATTTGCCGGGGACTGTTTCCTTTAAATGCATGGAGGTAATATGTCCGTTACAGCTTTGTAAGTCCTTAAGAACATCCGTCCCATAGGTCAAAGCCGCGTTGTTGATGTTGCCACAGTCGGGGTAAACGTTCAAATAGGTGGAATTTATCTTATTTACATAGTTCATGGACTTAAGACACGTATTCATAAATTCCGTTTCCATGGTTTCAAAGCCCATGAGTACGCCGGCTTTTGCCGCCATCAGCGTACAGAGCCTTAAGTTCTCCCCGAAACGTGCCACCGTCTCCGGTGTGGATTCATCATAGTACACATCATACCCTGCCAGCTGGATAATGCGAATGCCCAAATCCTCCGAAAGCCCAATGGCCTTCTCCATAATCTCCATTCCTCTCTGGCAGACTGCATCGTCGCTGCTTCCGATGGGAAACCTCCGGTGGCCGGACAGGCACATGGTACGAATGGGAATCCCCACCTCATACATGGTCTTTATAAGCTCAAGCCTCTCCTCCTTACTCCAATTAAGGCGGGCCAGCTTTTCATCGGTCTCGTCGATGCTGATTTCCACAAAGTCATAGCCTGCTGCCTTTGCCTCCTCCAGCTTTTCCTTCCAGCTCAGCTCCTTTGGCATTGCCTTCTCGTACAATCCCATTGTATATGCACTCATAGCTTCTTCCCCCTACAGGCTCTCAATTTCGTAGAAAGCGATTTCATCTATCTCACGGTTGGTGGATACCAGTCCCGTCTTCCCATCCTTGGCATAGACACGCACATTGGCCGGGCCCACATCCCTGTCCAGAACTTCCATTACATAACCGGTTCCGTCATAAAGACAAGCCAGCAAATCCCGATTCCCTTTCCGATGGCCGATGATGGCCACACCCTTTCCGCAAACATTGGCTCCCCATATTCCGTGGGCGAACTCATAGGCTTCCGGTAAGATGTGAATACACTCATATTTACCGTTTATGGGCTTATATATCTTGATGGTATCCCCGTGGAAGGGGGTCATAACCAGCATTTCCGTCACGCCGTCTCCGTCAAAATCAGCAAAGGTCATATCACTGGCTGCATCCTCTGTCATGGTCTCCACCGTCCACTCCCCGCCTTTTTCTGCCGGGGGAATTACCTTGAAAATTCCGTTGTCGGCGGCCACCGCAGCCCACATATTTCCTTCCTCCTCCACACGGCAGTAGCCATGATTCTTAAGAAGGCCTTCTTTAATGGGCGTAAGCTTTAGCTGGTTCTTGTCGTTGATTCCACTTAAGTCACAGGGAAGCTCACATACCCAGATTTTCCCGGGGCTTGTCCAGTCCTCCTTATACTCATGGCCTGACTTTAACGCACAGGCAATGAGGTAAGAAATGCCGCCTTTGGTTAGAATATCAAAGCGGTGTACAAAGGGCAGCTCCACCAGCGTTTTGATTTCCCAGTCATCCTTTCCTCTGGGGGAGGCCAGGACAATTTTTGCATTTTTAGAATCATTGGGGGAATAAAATTGGTGTGTGGCAAGGAACTCTCCGTTGCTTCCCGGAAGCTGCACCATGCTCATGGTTCCTCCGGGGCCCTCCCACACAGTTTCCTCCAGGTTCCCGTCAAGGTCAAACAGCAGACATTTATTTACCTTCTCCGCCGCCACCAGAAGATGCTCTTTCCCGTTATACCAAAGGGGTGAAATAGCATAGCATTTCTCCAGCTCATGTGTTTTAATCTTCGTAATCTTCATTTTCTTCACCTAATCTACCTGATGCACCCAGGTGCCCTTTTCTCTGAATTCCCGGATAAGCTCCAAAGGAGCATCCTTGTCCGTAATAATGTTTTCAATGCGCTCCGGGGGGCAGGATACAAAGCTGGTTCGTTTTCCAATCTTGGAGCAGTCCGCCATGATATAGGTAGCTTTGGCAGCCCGCTCAAACATCATTTGATTTAAGTTTACCTCATTTAACAGCTCTGTGGTCATTCCTGTCTCCGGGCAGAGGCCGCCACAGCCCATAAAGCTCTTTTTCACTGTCACCTTCATCAGGTTATTCATGGTAAAATCCCCCACCATGGCCCCCTTTTTGTAGCGCAGCTCTCCTCCAAGAAGAATGACTGTGGCCTGCAACGGTGTTTTTTCATTGATTATATTTCCGTTGTTGGTAATAATTGTGATATTTTTACTGGTGATATATTTCACCATGGCAAGGGCCGTAGAGCTGGTGTTGATAAAAATGGTATCTCCATCCTCCAGAAGTCCTGCCGCATATTTGGCAATCTTTTCCTTTCGGATATTTTTTATATTCTGCCCACTCTCCCCCAGGGGCCCTACTATCTTTCTGGCGCCACCGTAAAAGCGTTCCAGCAGCTTGTGATCCTCCAGATACTGCAAATCCCTCCGAACAGTCAAAAGAGAAACCTGAAATTCCTCCGCCAAAGCATTGACCGAAACATTTCCATCGTTGTGCACCGCCTCCAGTATTTTTTCTCTCCTGTTGTTTACAATGGTTCGGCTTACTTTCACCTTATTTCCTCCCTGGGCTTGTTGGTTTCCCAATGGCAAAACAATAGAAAACACGCTCTGCGAGTTTTCTATTGTCAAGAATAAGAGGAATTATTCAGGCTCTTAAGAGCCTGAGTAATTCCCCTTCCTACATTTACGTTTATTCCAGAGGAATCCCGGATGCTTTTAATTTCTCTTCCATCTCGGCCTGGGACATCACGTTCTTAAGGCCAATCACGGTAGTGCCCTTGGCCTCTGCGTCCTTGAACATGGAGACAAAGTTCAGGGGGCAGAACACCACATCAAACTGTGTGGCCGCACTTTTTCCTTCGGACAAAGAGCAGTGATGCAATTTTCCAACTTTAATATCCAGAGACTTAATTACCTTCTCGGTTGTCATCTTCATCATCAGGCTGGTTCCTGCGCCATTTGCACAGCATACTAAAATATTTAACATTTTTCTGTCCTCCATATATATTTGAAATTGTTCTATTTAGCCTTTTCTCTCTTAGCCTTCAAAGCCTTGTACGCTTCCCAATCCTCTGTCATCATGAAATATCCTTCCTTATCAGCTCTGTACTGAAGCTGCGGGATAAGAAGAAGTCCAATCACAACGATGGCAAGGCCAGCGTAGCTTAAGTACTTCATCAGAACTGTGAATACAGGCCATACAACCGCCCAGTCCCACATACCAAGGTATCCGCCGTATGCTGCCATACCTACCCAGCTTGCGATAAACGCAGAACCGAATACCTGACACAGACCGGAAATAAAGGGAAGGATAATTGCTGCCTTTAAACCGCCCTTGTTATTAGCATACACTGCGATGGTAGCATTGTCAAAGAATACCGGAACGAAGCCTGCGATTACAAGTACCGGGCTCTTTAACAGAATCAGAGCACCGATTGCCAAAAACTGTCCAACTGCGCCTGCCAGGAAACCGATGGGCACTGCGTTGGGAGAACCGAAGCCATAAGATACTGCACAGTCAACTGCCGGTACGGAGCCCGGAAGTAATTTGTTGGCAATACCCTGGAAGGAGTGTGTCAGCTCTGTTACGAAGGTACGAACACCAAGCTGCAGAATTGCCAGGTATACGGCAAAGTTCAGACAGGTTGTCAATATATAGAACAGGAAGCTTGCATTTTCTCCAAGGAATCCTGCCTCTACCAGATAATCACGTCCCAGAATCAGAAGGATTGCGCCAAAGAACAGGGTCATAAGGAGTGCGGTACATACCATGTTCTCATTGAAGATGGACATAAAGCCCGGAAGCTCGATGTCTTCGATTTTCTTGGAAGCCTTTTTGCCCTTCTTAATGTCTCTGTCATGCATTTTTCCTGCAATCCAGGAGAAAAGGCCAACGCCGATAATCTGCTGGTGTCCAAGACAGAAGCCTGCGCCGTCTGTCAGCTCCTGGGTAGGTTTGATGGTCAGGTTGGAGCCTACTGCCCAATACAGACCAAGTACAATGGCCATTACAATCAAAAGGGCCGTGTTGTTGGTTGCCAGTGCCGGAAGCGCAAACAGAATCAGCCAGTAAGCTGTGGATGACTGCTGTACCTGTACGTGTCCTGTGGTGAACAGGGAGCGGAGCTTTGTAATCTTCCGCAGGCGAACCAGGATAATATTAACAATGAATGCAATCAAAAGCAGTATCATAACCTGTGAGAAGGGTTTTCCAAAAACCTCCTCCACACCTGCGGTTACCGCATTCTGACCGAAATACGGGTCAATTACCATGGCGTCCAGCTGGAAACGGTCCTTAAGGCCCACCAATACCGGCCGGAAGTTGCTTACCAGACCACCGGAACCAACTGCCAGAATCATATACCCAACAACTGCTTTGATGGTTCCTCCCAGTACATCATACCAGGGCTTTCTCAACAAAATATAGCCTAAAAGTACAATCAGACCGATCATCCATGCGGGCTGCTGTAAAATGTTAGTCGCAAAATACGACCATCCTCTCATCAAAAAATCCATAAATTTATCCTCCTCGTTGTTTTATTCGTCCAGGTACTTCTCCTGAATCTTAAGTAAATCCTCGGGTCCCTCCGCCTCTAAAAGTTCCTCCACCAGCTCCTCATTCATCAGCATTTCCGAAAGACGCATCATATTGTTAAGGTGCTGGTCCGGATTGCAGGAGGCCAGTGTGAAAAATAGCTGTGCATCCTTCTCCGGGTCGTCCGGGTCAAAGCTCACAGGCTTATTCAGCTTCATAAAGCCGATGGCTGTTTTATTCACCCCTACAGCGCCTTCCTGGGAGTGGGGCAGTGCAACATTTGGCATAATGACGATATACGGGCCATACTTACGCACACAATCCACGATATCATGGGCGTAATTGGATTCCACGGTTCCGTCTGCCTCCAGGGACTGGCAGCTCATGAGAATGGCTTCCTCCCAATCCCTGGCTCCTTCAGCAAACAAATAGTGCTTCTTTTCTACAAATTCCCTTAGCATTCTGTATCCCTCCTAAATTTTTACAGACAAGAGCGGAATGGTATGTTCTGGGGATGCTCAAAGCAATCCTCGAAGCCTCTTCTGTGATGGTAGTACAGCTTGCCCTTATCCATGGGATAGGTATACTTGCCTCCCACCTGCCAGAAGAAGGGATGGAACTTGTACTCGTTACGGTCCTTCTTGAAGTCGTACAGAACCTTAATCTCCTCACAATCTGCCTGGAAATTCGTCCACACATCCCAGTGAATGGGGACAACAACCTTGCATTGCAGATTCTCAGCCATACGCAGCACATCAATGGAGGTCATCTTGTCCTGCATACCGATGGGATTCTCGCCGAAGGAGCCAAAGGCCACATCAATGTCATAATCCTTGCCGTGCTTTGCAAAGTAAATGGAGAAATGTGAATCACCGGAATGATAAATGTTTCCGCCCGGTGTTTTCACCAGATAGTTCACGGCCTTGTCATCCATGTCAGTGGGGCAGACGCCACTAAGCTCTTCCCGGTTCTCGCTGGTATCATCGGTAGTCACGATACAGGTTCTGTCGAAGCTGTCTAATGCCACAATCTCAATGTCCTTAATCTTAATGGTATCCCCCGGCTTTACAGTTATGCAGCGTTCTTCGGGAACTCCCCATTTCTTCCAGGTTTCCACAGACCTCTTGGGGCCGATGAAGGGAACCGGAATCACATTGCCCTTCTCGTCGGTGGTGGTCATACCGCTCTGAATCACATGTGCCGCCCACTCTGCCGACATATGGTCCTGATGGTAGTGGGTGGCCAGCACCGCATCCACCTGCTTGAAAGCAAAGGGGTCAATAACAAAGGGCACGTTGCGAAGGTTGAGC
>CAPNGW010000119.1 GCA_948665105.1 uncultured Lachnospiraceae bacterium | reverse complement strand
CCATCGGGGAGGTTACACTGGACAAAAAGGCTGCCGTGGAAGGTGCCAGAAGCCTGTATAGTGCGCTGCCTGAGGAGGCGAAGCCATATGTCACCAACCTCAATGTGCTGACAGCGGCGGAGGCCAGGATACAGGAGCTGTTATCCGGGGCCGGAGCATAAAAAAAACAGTACCGCAGGTGAATTCCTAGCGGTACTGTTTTGGCGTTAAGCCGGTATATTTTTTAAAGACCTTGGAGAAATAGCTCTGGTCCTCAAAGCCTGTGGCTATGGCAATGTCGATAACGGAGTAGGTGGTATTACTCAACAGCCGCTTGCTCTCTTCGATGCGGACCATATTGAGATACTCCTTGAAGGAGGAGCCTGTGGACTGCTTGAATACCGTGGAAAAATAGGCGGGATTCAAGTGCACATGGGTGGCCACGTCCTCCAGAGAGATGGCAGAGGCGAAGTTCTGGGCGATGTATTGGATGGCCTTCTTAATCAATTCACTGTTTTTGCTGGGGATGTAGTTGAAGATACATTCCGTAAAGGTCTCCACCGTCTCCTGGAGCTTGAAGCATACGTCGTCCAGAGAGTGCATGGACTGGAGGGATTTTAAATACAGGTTGTTGATTTTTAAGATGCCGTCCGAGGTAGCGCCTCCCTCAATGGCCGCCCGGGACAGCAGGGAGCACAGCTCAATGGAGCGGGTCTTGACAATGTCAAGGCTGTTGCCCTCCGCGAAAAACACATAGCCTAGAAGGTCGTTTAAGATTGCTTTTGCGTCGGCCACATTTCCCGTCTTCACCTTGGTCATCAGCGTGTTCTCCAAATCCATGGGATAGGAGGAACGGCTGGGAACGGAGCCGGACTTATACATCTGAATGGATTCGTTGATTTTGGACTGCTGGTTTAATTTGTTCTGGTTCATAATCAACTGCTGCTTACTCTCGGAAATCAAATCGGCGAACAGATAGTACAAAAGCCGGCTGATGTGGGTTACCGTGGAGGAAGCCACGATTTTGATGGAGTCCAGCTCCTCATACAAGTCCAAAAGTGCTGTGGTGGTGAGGCTGTAGCGCTTGTCAATGCCCAGCACCAGCGTGGAGTCCGGCTCATCCATCAGAAAAGGGCCCACCAGCACGGAGCCGTAGAGGATGTTTTTGTTCATCAGCGGAAATACCATGTGGTTTAAGTTGGCGTGACAGGAGAAAATATACGTCTCTCCCAAATCCATGGCCTTCTGGCTGGCACGGATATGTACACGCTCACAGGAATCATCCTGGGGAAGGTATTTTTTGATAATCCGGCAATAATTGGAGGTTTGTCCATAAGATTCCAAAATAATTCCATTGGAATCAATCACCTGTATGGGCAGTCCGATGCAGGCGTGGAAGGATTCCAAAATCTCGCAGAGCTTCTGTTTTTCAACAATCTGATACAATCCTGATTCCATAAGCCTTCCTTTCAAATCCAAAAAAAATCCATTTTGCTAAAAGAAATTATAACATAAGAAAAGGAAAAAATATAGAAAAAGTGAAAAAATACTATACTTTTATCCGGGAAAATTGTAAAGTATAAAAAGAGTAAAGAGGAAACGGAGAAAAATCATGGTTTCAAAACAGATTCTGGAGGATTTGAAAAAAGGCTCCGCCATCCGTGCCATGTTTGTGGAGGGAAAGGCTCTGGCGGAAAGGATGGGAGCAGAGAATGTATATGATTTCAGTCTGGGAAATCCCTGTACGCCTGTGCCAGAGGCCTATACAAAAGCCATGCTGGATATCATAAGGGAAGAGGATTCCTTAAGCATCCACGGCTATATGGACAATGCAGGGTATCCCCAGGTTCGAAAATTAGTGGCAGACAGCCTGAACCAGCGGTTCGGTACGGATTTTGATGAAGGAAATATTCTTATGACTGCCGGAGCAGCCGGGGGTATCAATGTGATTCTAAGAACACTTTTGGAGCCGGAGGAGGAAGTTATGGTCTTTGTGCCATACTTTACGGAATACAGGAATTACTGCCAAAACTGGCGGGGTAAGCTGGTGGAGGTAAATCCGGACTACGACACCTTCCTGCCGGATTTTACAGATATGGAAAGGAAGCTGTCGCCCAAAACAAAGGCTGTATTAATCAACAATCCGGTGAATCCCAGCGGTGTGGTGTATACGGAGGAGGTAATAAAGAAAATTGCTGCACTCCTGGAGAAGAAGCAGAAGGAATATGGCCATGAAATCTATCTTATTTCAGATGAGCCATACCGGGAGCTGGTTTTTGACGGAAAAAGCGTGCCCTTTCTGACCCATTATTATAAAAATACCTTAGTTGCGTACTCCTTCAGCAAATCCTTGTCCATTCCTGGGGACCGGATTGGGTACATCGTGGTGCCCAAAGAAATGGCGGACTATGAGACGGTATTCGCAGGACTGTCCATTGCCAACCGCATTATAGGCTTTGTCAATGCGCCGGCCCTGATGCAGAAGACAGTGGCCCGGTGCCTGTATGAAAGGACGGACGTGGAGTTTTATGACCAAAACCGGAAGCTGATTTACGGGGAGCTTCTTAAGCTGGGCTTTACCTGTGTGAAGCCGGAGGGGACCTTTTATCTGTTTGTAAAATCTCCGGTGCCTAATGAGAAACAGTTTGTGGAAGCGGCCAAAAAGCATCACATCCTTTTGGTGGGCGGCAGTACCTTTGCCTGCCCAGGCTATGTACGGCTGGCTTACTGCGTGCCTTATGAAACCATAGAGCGCTCTCTTAAGGCCTTTGCGGCGCTGGCGGAGGAATTTGGCCTGGGAGAGCATCGGGCCCAATAGGCATAGCGCTTTGGAATATGGAAAAAGAGTTTGGAGGGAATTGTATGTCAGCCTGGGAGCAGAATGTGCGTAAGGTAGTGCCCTATGTGCCGGGGGAGCAGCCCGGCCAGGAGGGAATCATAAAATTAAATACCAATGAAAATCCTTATCCTCCGGCTCCGGGGGTAGCCCGGGCCTTAAGGGAGATGGAGTCAAAACAGCTTCGGCTGTACCCGGACCCGGCGGCTTCTGTGCTGGTGGAAGCTTTGGCCGGACGATATGGCCTAAGGCCGGAGCAGGTGTTTGTGGGCGTAGGCTCCGATGATGTGCTGGCCATGGCTTTTCTGACCTTTTTTAACAGCGGGAAACCCATTCTTTTTCCGGATATTACATATTCCTTTTACGATGTCTGGGCAAAGCTGTTTGGGATACCCTATGCCTGCCAGATGCTGGATGAGAATTTCTGCATCCGCAGGGAGGATTATGTGAGGGAGAATGGTGGAATCGTGCTGGCCAATCCCAACGCTCCCACGGGGGTGGCGGAGAGTATCGAGGGCATCCGCTGGATTCTTGATAAGAATCCGGGAATAATTGTAATTATTGACGAGGCGTATATTGACTTCGGGGGTGATTCTGCCGTATCATTGATACCGGAGTACGAAAACCTGCTGGTGGTTCAGACCTTTTCCAAATCCAGAAGCATGGCGGGAATGCGGATTGGATGCGCCCTGGGACAGCCGAAGCTGATAAAATACTTAAATGATGTGAAGTATTCCTTTAATTCTTATACCATGGACCTGCCTGCCCTTAAACTGGGGGTGGAGTCTGTGAAGGACGAGGAATATTTTCAGGAAACCTTGCGAAGAATCGTGGCTACCCGGGAGCGGGTGAAGACAGAGCTTGGAAAGCTGGGATTTGTATTTCCGGATTCCCGGAGTAACTTTGTCTTTGTGAGTCATCCCAGGATACAGGCCAGGGAGCTTTTTGAGGCTTTGAAGGAACGAAGAATCTATGTGCGGTATTTTCCCAAGCCCCGGATAGACAATTACCTGCGGATTACCATAGGAACAGATGAGGAGATGGATGTACTTCTTGATTTTCTTAAGAAATATGTACGCCAGAAGGAGCGGTAAGAAAAGGGGAGGCAGGGCTCCAATGTAAGCTATTATAGGGTAAAAATAGAATGGAGATTTATATGATTAAGGAGATTTTAAAAGGGGCAGTCATGGGAATTGCCAACATTATTCCCGGTGTCAGCGGAGGAACCATGGCGGTATCCATGGGCATTTACGACAAGATTATCCATGCGGTGACTCACCTGTTTTCGGAATTTAAGAAAAGCATGAAGATACTGATTCCCATCGGAATTGGCATTGTGATTGCCATCGTGGGGGTGGCAAGGCTCATAGAGTACATGTTTGAGGTGATTCCCTTTCAGACCAATCTTCTGTTTATCGGACTGATTCTGGGAGGGCTTCCCTCCATCGGCAAGAAGGTGAAGGGCAATCCCGTGAAGGTGGGACACATCCTTGCCTTTGTGGTGTTCTTCGTCCTGGTGGTGGGCTGTGCGTCCCTGGAAGGGCAAAGCGGCGGGTCGGCGGACTTAAGCTTCAGCTTTCTGAATGTGATCAAGCTTTTGGGGGTAGGTGTGGTTGCCTCGGCCACCATGGTGGTGCCTGGGGTCAGCGGTTCCATGGTGCTGATGGTCATGGGCTATTATGAGTCCATCCTTGGCACGGTAAACCAGTTTGTGGACCATGTACTGGCTTTTGATATCCAGGGAATTATGAAGGACTGCGGCGTGCTTGTGCCCTTTGGTATCGGTGTGGTTGCAGGTATCTTTGTGATTGCCAAGCTCATTGAAATTGTCTTTGAAAAATGGCCCCTTCTGGCGTACTGGTCCATTATTGGCCTGATTGTGGCTTCCCCGGTGGCTATTCTGATGATGAACGGCTTCGGAGCCCTTACGGTGCTTACGCTGGTTACCGGTGTTCTGGCTTTGGGCCTGGGCGTTCTGGTGGCCTTGAAGCTGGGGGAAGAGTAGGGAAGACGGGAGGATTTCGCGGGGGTATTCCGCACCACGAGGAACCAGTGCCCAAAAAGGAGAGTGAAAGATGCCGCCGGTAAGCTTACTGATAAAGCCGGCCTCGGGAAATTGTAATATGCATTGTGATTATTGCTTTTACTGTGATGAGGCCAAAAAGAGAACAACGGAATCCTTCGGATTTATGGAGGAGAGAACACTGAAAAATGTTATACGCAAATTTGTCTTATCTGCCACGGGGAGCTGTACCATCGCCTTTCAGGGCGGAGAGCCCACCCTGTGGGGACTTTCCCGTTTTCAGAGGGTGATTGATTATGTGAACCAATACAACAAGAACCATATCCGCATTGATTATGCCCTCCAGACAAACGGCTACCACATCCATGAGGAATGGTGCGAATTTTTTCGTGAGCATAAGTTTCTCATAGGGGTGTCCGTGGACGGTACAAAGGCTCTCCATGACCGCTATCGCCATGGGAAGGACGGGGCTGGCAGCTATGAGCGGGTCCTCAAGACAACAGAGCTGTTTGACCATTACGGAGTGGATTATAATATTCTGACGGTGGTGCACAGAGAGACCGCCGGGGCCATCCAGGAGATTTACCGGGATTATAAGAGGCGTGGCTGGAAGTATCTCCAGTTTATCAACTGCCTGGACCCTCTGGGGGAGCCCCGGGGACTTAAGGAGTATTCCCTTTTGCCGGAAGCGTACGGAGACTTTCTGAACAAGCTGTTCGCCTTGTGGCTGGAAGATTTGAAAAGAGGTCAGCAGCCCTACATTCGCCAGTTTGAGAATTATGTGGGTATTCTTGCGGGGCATCTGCCGGAGTCCTGTGAACAGCGGGGTGTCTGCGGAATCCAGAATGTGGTGGAAGCGGACGGTGGCGTATACCCCTGTGATTTTTACGTGCTGGATGAGTACTGCCTTGGAAACATCAATGAGGTGTCGATGGCTCAGATAGAAGAAAAGCGGGAGGAGCTTGGATTCCTCGCCCGCTCCCGGAACCATTCCCAGGAATGCCGGGCCTGTCGTTGGTTTTCCGTCTGCCGGGGAGGCTGCTACCGAAGCCGGGAGGGAGAGCGGGACAACTATTTCTGCCGGGGCTATCAAATGTTTTTTGAAAAAAATTACGGCACGTTACTTGAGATTGCAAACAAGATTCAAGGAGGAGCCGGATTGTGATATACGTATTAATTTTTGTCATTTGCTTCGGGGCATCCGTTGTGGGTGCCATCTGTGGTATCGGCGGGGGAGTGATCATCAAGCCCCTTCTGGATGCCTTTCATATCATGGACGTGGAAACCATCAGCTTTCTTTCCGGCTGTACAGTGCTGTCCATGACCACTTATTCCGTTATAAAAAGCAAGGTGGCGGGAAGCAGGGAGGTAGAATTAAGGACCGGCCTGCCTTTAGCCCTGGGAGCTGCGGTGGGAGGCCTTTTAGGGAAATGGATGTTTTCTTATGTCCGTTCCTTAAGCGCCGACAAGGAAAAGGTGGGGGCCGTTCAGGCCATCTGCCTGCTGGTGGTGACCTTAGGCACCCTGCTTTACACCATATGGAAGAATAAGATAAAAACCCATCAGGTTCAAAGTCTTGTTTTATGCGTATGCATAGGAGTGTTTCTGGGAGTCCTGTCCTCCTTTCTGGGCATCGGAGGCGGTCCCATCAACCTGGTGGTGTTCTATTTTTTCTTTTCCATGAGCACCAAGGCGGCGGCGGAGAACTCCCTGTACGTCATCTTCATTTCCCAGCTTGCCAGCCTGATTCAGACTTTGGTTACCGGAAGCGTGCCGGAATTTGCCGTGGCTCTTTTGGCTCTTATGGTGGCGGGCGGCATTGCAGGCGGTATCTGTGGACGCAGTGTCAATAAAGGGCTTAAGGAAGAAAGCGTGGAGAAGCTGTTTATTGGCCTGATGGTGGTTCTGATTGGAATCAACCTTTACAATATTTACCTGTTTTTGTAGAATGGAAGAAAACCGGCAGTGCTTTTGTTTCTTAAACGAGAAGGAGGGCGACGGATGCCGAAATTACCGTGGTTTGTTTATTATCTCATTGCAATCAACCTTCTGGGGGCTGCCTTGATGTTCATAGATAAGAGAAAAGCCATCCGGCATAAATGGCGGATTTCTGAGAGGACCTTGTTTCTGACTGCTCTTCTGGGCGGAAGTGCAGGGTGCATGTTTGGAATGTACACATTCCGCCATAAGACCAGACATCTGTCCTTTGTGATTGGGATGCCGGCTATTCTTCTGGTGGAAATGCTGGCGGCACTGGCGGTGATGTGGGTGGCGTACCGGTAGGCCATGACAGAGGGCCACTGGCAGGCATGAAATTTTCCACAGATTTTCTTGTTGCAAACAGCGGATAAAACCGCTATAATAAAAAAGCATTTTAACAAATTACCAAAGTAAAGCAAAA
>CAPNGW010000118.1:3582-7301 GCA_948665105.1 uncultured Lachnospiraceae bacterium | reverse complement strand
CCGATGGTGGTGTCCGCAATGACAACCTTCACCGGCTCGCCGTTGGAATACTTGAGATTCTCCTCAAACAGCTTTGCCGCCGCTCTGGCCATTCCCATAGTCTGTTCTTCCAGGCTCTCCCGCACCTTCAGAGGACCTCTCCTTCCATCGATGGTGGGTCTGATTCCGATTACCGGGTAATCTCCGATTAATCTTGATTTCGCCATAATAGCATTCCTCCTTCATTTTATTGAAATATTCATTGAATCATACGGTGTGGCTTCTGCTGACAGGGTATACACCATATGTTGTTTCCTGATTTATTTGCTCATTCCTCTGAGCCTTTCCCGTAAAAGCTTTAAAAAAGTCCGAATATCTTGTTTCGAAAAGAATTATATAAGGTGTCGTAATCCGTATACTGTATGTTGTTTCCTTTAAATTCTCTGGCCCAAGCCTCGCAGACGGCGTCTGCAATGAGCCTCGCATCTTCATCCCCGGTTTTCAACAATGTGGGGAATACATAAAAAATCATAAAGAGGTTCAGGTTGGCCTGGACTCCGGAATTGATCTTTCCCCGCCTGGAAGCAAAGGCTTCCCGCACATCCTTTGTGAGCGTAAGGCCAATTTCCTCTGCCCGGTCTTCCTTATCTTCGCCCTCCTTGACATAGGACGTCATTTCTTCAAAGAAATGGCCGTGCCGGCCGGTGAACTCTTTGGAATATTCCTCGTAGCTGCTCTTTTTAAGCTTCTTGAGCATCCGCTCCATATCCTCAAACATCAGTTCCATATGCTCCATCCATTCTGCCTCCTGTCTGCCCTTTTAAAAAAGGAACCGGGGATTCCCCGGTTCCTTTGATATCCCGTTACTTACAGAATCCTGTCCTAAATAAGTCTAAAGATTAGTCATACAGGTTGGGAGCGATGCTGTCGTCTTCCATGTTCTCAGCATTGTACCAGTAACCCTGTGTGGGAACGTCAGAAACGCTCTCGCCGCTGGCAACCTTGTACAGAACCTCGATGGTGGTCTGGCCCATAGCTAAGGGAGACTGTGTAACAGCACCGAACATGGTTCCGTCTTTGATAGCACCCTTGATGGTCTTTCCAGCGTCAAAGCCTGCTGCCAGAATACCCTCGTTGGGGTCGCTGCTTAATACATTCAGGTTACCGTTAGCGGTAAGAATACCCTCTGCTGCAACCTGGTTGGAACCAAACATACCAATGGTGTCTTCTTTGCTTAAGATCTTGGAAGCCTCTGTAGCACACAGCTCAACAGTACTCTGTGCGGGAACTGCCACTTCGATGATAATATCTGCCTCACCCTCGGCAACAGTCTCACCCTTTACTCCATTTACATAGAACTCATTACCAGCAACTGCAACCTTCTTGCCATCAGCAGTTGCCAGCTCGATAATTTTGTCAATGAAGCCAAGACCACGGCTGGTGATGGACTCAGAAGCAGCCTCCTGGTTTACCTCACCGATACGAACCGGAGCGGTTGCATTTGCAATCTTATCCTTCAGAGCAGGATACAGATTCTCGGCTGCGGTTGCGCCTGCTGCATAGTTGTCTGTAGCAACGGTAGCTACTATGGAGCCAGCGGGAGCATCCGGAACACCGGAGTCAAATGCCACTACAGGAATGCCCTTATCCATGGCAGTCTGCAGAACTTCCAGAACAGATTTCGGGTCACAGGCTGCAAGACCGATTCCGTCCGGCGTCTTGTCGATGGCATCCTTCAGCATCTGTACCTGGTCAGCAATATCAGTCTCCTGGTTGGGGCCTGTGCAGTTGGCAGTAACGCCAAGCTCTGCCTTCTTCTGGTCAACACCCTTAACGGCTGCCTGCCAGTAAGAGGACTGGAAGCTCTTTACGATGATTTCAAATGTGAAGTCACCGCCTGCTGTTTCGCCGCCTTCATCGCTGGGCTCATCAGTCTTGTCCTCGCCACCACTGGGCTCTTCCTGCTGATCACCTGCGGGAGGATTGTTCTCCGCATTACCCTCTGCCGGTTTGCTTCCGCAGCCTGCCAGTAAACCAACTACCATGCAGCTGCCAAGTAACAGTGCCATAAGTTTCTTCTTCATTTCTCTAGTTCCTCCTTTTATTTATAATGGGCCATAAAGGGGAAATCCCGTCTTGCCGACGGTTTCCCGAGGCGGCCTTACCTCACATAGTAATGATACAAATATAAATTAGTTCTTTTCTCTTTTTCTCTTGATAATCTCAATCATAACTGACGCTATCAGAATAATTCCTGTAATAATCTGCTGGGCATTGGCCTGCTGACCGATAAAGGGAAGCCCCGTTTTCAAAAGGCAGATTACAAACACGCCCACCAGGGTTCCAAATACACTTCCCACGCCGCCGGAAGCCGATACGCCTCCGATGATGGCCCCTCCGATGGCATCCAGCTCAAGTCCTGCTCCGGAGCCGGGCTGAACGGTGGAGAAAATAGCGGAGTACGCAATGGCTGCCAGTCCTGCAAACAATCCGGAAATCACATAGGCCATAATCTGATAAAACTTTACATTAACACCGGACAGCCGGGTGGCTTCCTTGTTACTTCCGATGGCCAGGGTATACCGTCCCATCTTTGTGTGATTCAGCACAAAGGCCATGACGCATACCAGGATAAGTACCCATAAGAATCCAATAGGTATCATTGTCCCGTTAACATTTATCTTAAAGATGCTTCTGAACCAGCCTCCCGGCTCTGAAGCAGTGGGCCAGGAAATGCCAAAGCCGCCTACAATAATAGAGCCCACACCCCGGGTAATCATACAGGTACACAATGTCACCAGAAAGGGCGGTAAATCCAAAAATGCTACCAGGGAGCCGTTAATCACTCCAAACACCATTCCCAGCATAATTGTAGCCAGCATGCCTGCCCAGACCGGCCATCCTCCAAAAGTAACAAGATATCCTCCGAACAGCGAATAGCAGATAAGTCCTGTACCGATGGACAAATCCACCCCAGCCGTAATCAGCGGGAAGGTAACGCCGATTGCCATCAGCGTAATATAATAGGAGAAGTCCAGGATATTCATTAAGGTAGAATATTTCCTGAAGTTGGGGCTGGCAATGCAGAAGAATATAAACAATGCAATTACAATGAGAAGAACGATAAATTTCTGTCCTCCCAGCCGGTCAATGGTTGACCTCTTTCTGACAACTGTGTTTACAGTATTTTTTGACATCATTCCATCCCCCTTCTATCCGATATCCCTGGTGGCCAGATTCATAATGTTTTCCTGGGTGGCCTCGGAAATATCAAGCTCGCCTGTCTTTCTTCCCTCGCACATTACCACAATCCGGTCACTCATTCGAAGAATCTCTGTCATTTCCGAGGAAATCATAATGATGGCCTTTCCCTCTGCTGCCAGCTGATTCATTAGTTTGTAAATTTCATTCTTTGCTCCTACGTCAATACCTCTGGTGGGCTCATCGAAAATCAGAATATCACAGTTTCTGGTGAGCCACTTGGCAATAACCACCTTCTGCTGATTTCCTCCGGAAAGATTCACCACAAGCTGGTCAATTCCCGGTGTCTTGGTTGCCAGGGCATCCACGTACTTCTGAGCCACCTCATACTCCTTCTTCTTATTGATGAAGATTCCGCTGGTGTACTCTTCCATGGTGGCCATGGTGGTGTTCTCCGCCACAGTTTTCTGCACTACGATACCGTAACGCTTCCGGTCCTCAGACAGATAGCCGATGCCGTAATTTACCGCATCCTGGGG
>CAPNGW010000118.1:0-3572 GCA_948665105.1 uncultured Lachnospiraceae bacterium | reverse complement strand
TTCTGGCCGTTGATATAGATATCGCCGCTCTCCTTGGGGTCTGCCCCAAACAGCGCCCGGGCCGTCTCGGTACGTCCTGCACCCATCAAGCCGGAAAAGCCTAAAATCTCTCCCTTTCGAACCTCGAAGCTGACATCCTGCACCATCTTGCCGGCGTTAAGATGCTCCACCTTAAGAACCACCGGAGCATTCTTTGGTACTGCGCTCTCGGTCTTGGGATCCTCGTAAATCACGCGACCCACCATCATGTTGATAATGTCGTCCTTGGTGCTGTCCGCCGTAATCAGGGTTCCCACATACGTTCCGTCACGCATAACCGTCACCCGGTCTGTAATCACCTTAATCTCATCCATACGGTGAGAGATATATACGATTCCAAGCTGCTTCGCTCTCAAATCCCGGATAATCTTAAACAGCTCTTCAATCTCTGATTCCGTCAGGGCTGCCGACGGCTCGTCAAAGACAATTACCTTGGCGTCATGGGAGATGGCCTTGGCAATCTCACACATCTGCTGCTTGCCCACCGTCAGGTGGCCCATCTGCTCCGTGGGGTCAATGTCAATATTCAGCCGCTCAAAGAGCTTTCTGGCCTCCTCGTTCATTTTCTTATCATCAATGGCAAAGCCTTTCTTAAATTCCCGCCCGATGAAAATATTCTGCGCCACCGTCAGATGCCCCAGCATGTTAAGCTCCTGGTGTACGATAACCACTCCGGCAGCCTGGGCTTCCTTGGTGTTGTGGAACTCAACTTCTTTTCCCTCATATGTAATGGTACCGGAATCCTTCTTATAGATTCCCGTCAGCACCTTCATCAGGGTGGATTTGCCGGCGCCGTTCTCTCCCATCAGAGCATGAACCTCACCCCTGCGGATTTCCAGGTTTACGTGGTCCAATGCATGCACACCCGGGAAAGATTTATCTATGTCTTTCATGGTTAAAATAACATCGCCCATTTATTTTCCTTACCTTTCTGTATCATCCCTTGTTTACCGGTATCACTTCTAATTCTTTCTGCGCCGTGTCAAAACATCCATGGAAACCGCCAGAATAACAATAACGCCTGTGATAACCAGCTGCCAGTTCTTGTCAGCGCCCAGAGCCATAATGCCCTGCTGCAGCATTGCAATGATAAGTACACCGATAACCGTACCGCTGATGGAAGCAAGTCCGCCCGACATGGAGGTTCCTCCCATCACACAGCCGGCGATGGCCTCGTTGTTGTACTGGTCGCCGTATCCCGGCTGAACAGTTGTGAAGGCCGCCACATAATAGATGGCTGCAATTCCCACCAGGGTACCACATATGGTATAGGCAAGCATCTCCCATTTCTTAATGTTAACGCCGGAAAGCCGCACGGCTTCCTTATTACTTCCCAGACAGAGGATATAACGCCCCATCTTGGTCTTATTAAGCAAAATAGCACAAATCACTGCCACTGCCAGAAGAACAATAATTCCCACCGGAATTCCGTTCCAGTTAATCACGTTCCGATACCAGCCCCCTCCGGTCTCGGCAGTTCTCTGGGGCCAGCTTACGGACTGGGTCTTGGTAAATACAGAGGCTGCACCCTTGGCAATATTCATACTTGCCATGGAAACGATGAAAGGCGGCACGTTCCAGTAGGCCACCAGATAGCCGTTGAATACTCCGAACAGTACTCCCACCAGAATACTGATAATCAGTGCCAGAGCCATCGGTACTCCATACGAGGTAAAGCAGTACCCTGCAACAAGGGAACAGCAGAACATCACCGGTCCGATGGAGAAATCAATTCCGCCGGTAGCGATTACAAAGGTAACGCCCAGCGCCAGAAATCCCAGGAAATAAGCATAATCCAGCATGTTCAGAATTCTGTTCATTCCCAGGAACCCGCCCTTGGTAGCGGCCGCAAAAAGTATGTACATCAGAATCAAAACCGTACACAGTACGATTCTGTTCATTCCCACCTTTTTTATAAAAGGATTTTGTTTTAGCTTCTCCACTTCTCTTCCTCCTACTTCTTAAATCTGGTTGTAACTTCTACTACTCTCCCCGATCTTCCCCCAGGCGTAACCACACTCCTTCCAGCATTGTAACATTTGGGATTGTTCGCGCAAAAAGAGCGTACCGTTTCGCTTTTCGTTTTCTAAATTCTGCAAGCACATTAACGAATCACATTCCGTTTCGCACATATTGTTAGTGCAATTATACAATGAATATTTTGATACGTCAAGATAATTTGCAAAAATAGCCGAAGCAAATTCCTCTGATTTTTCAAAAGTACTTCTCACAGAGCGAACCGCTTCGCGATATTTCCCCCGGACGTCATTCTCCCAGACAGCGGATGGATTCTCCCTGGCGCAGCTGTACGCTGAAATTAATTTTCATGGGCTGTTCATATATGGCGCTCTTTTTAGTGATTCGCTCCAGCAAAAGCTCCACCGCCTTTGCACACATAAGCTCCATGGGCTGCACCGCCATCCAGATTTTCGGGCGAACCACCCGTGACACAATCAAATCGTCAAAGCCGAAAATAGAAATATCCTGGGGCCAGGACAGCTCCGACTCGTTCACAGCCATAATCCCTCCCAGGGTTGTCTCATAATTGCCCAGAAAAACCCCTGTGGGACGGTCCTTAAGGGCCAAAAGCTCCTTCATGTTCCGATACCCCAGCTCAAAGGAATGCTTCCCCAGTCGCCGGTACTCCTCCCGGATTGGCAGCCCCGCATTCCTCATGGCCTCCATATAGCCCTTCAGCCGGTAAATGCCAGAGTACTCCACATCGGAGGTAATCACCGCAATCTTTTCATGGCAGTTCTCAATCAGGGTGTTCACCGCCCGGTAAGCCGCCATCCGGTTGTCGATTCCCACAAAGTCAAACTCCGCATCCTGAAAGTACCGGTCCAAAAGAACCACCGGCACCTTGGCCTCTCTGGCCGGCTCCATAAACTTTCCGCTCATGTTCACCGGAATCACCAGAAGGCCGTCCACCTTCTTCTTCAGCAAAAAATGCAGATTCTGCTCCTCCACTTCCTCATTGTTGAAGGAATCACAAATCAAGATGCCATAGCCCGCTTTTCTCAGCTCATGTCCAATGTAGTGCAGCATATTTCCCACAAAGAGACTCTCAATGTCATAGACCATGACACCCACCATCTTTGTCTTGTTGGTCACCAGCCCCCGGGCCATCTCATTCACCTCATAATGCAGCTCCTTAATGGCCGTCTCAATCAGCTGCCGGTTCTTTGGCAGGACATTTCCACCGTTTAAAAATTTCGAGATAGTGGCAAGGGATAACCCCGTTTTATTTTTGATGTCACGTATCGTTGCAGGCATCGGCTCCTCCCCCTTCCTGTGAAACGTTTCGCGCTCCATTTTATTTATTAATAGCACATATATTTCCTTTCCGTCAAGTGTTGCTTGCATTTCCCTGAAAAAATTATTATAATACCGTTACAGTTCACTCGTCAGATTGGAATCTGTGCAAAATCATGCTTGCATGAATTTTGCCAGTTCTAATCTGACGAAGAGAGCACCGTTTTATGAGCAAAGTTAGCTGCGTAGCAGCGAGAAAGCACCGAAGGTGCCTTTGC
>CAPNGW010000117.1 GCA_948665105.1 uncultured Lachnospiraceae bacterium | reverse complement strand
CGGCAAGGTCCATGTGAAATACAAGCAGGAGAAGGACGGAGTTCTTCTGGCAGAATACGGCCCTACGGTGCCCTTAAAGGCTGTGGCAGGCTGGCAGAAGGTAGAGATAGAGGTACCCCAGTGGCCAGACCAGGATGCCACCACAGCGGTGGTAGTGGTGGATGTGGATGCCGGAGCCGACAGTGTTTATCTGGATGACTTTTTCGTGGCCCAGGCCCATAGACCGGTGGTACTGGGAGACAATTATGTGTCCAACGGTGATTTTGAACAGGTGAACGAGACGAAGACCGAGGCGGCCCATTGGGGACTGGTACCGGGATGGGATACGGTTTCGGGAGCTGTACATAGCCAAAAGGTTCACGGCGGAAGCTATGCCATACGGATTCCCCAGGGAAAGACGGAGCGGTATCTGGCCCAGAGCAGCAACTGGATTGATAAACAGACCACACCGGAGTATGATTCTGCAAAGCCCATGCTCCTTACCGCCTATGTATGGTATGAGAATCTTACCGGGGATGGAGCCTTCTTAAAAATTGAGCAAAAGAGCGGAGATACCGTCAAGGTATACCTGGGAGAAGTTTTTAAGGGCTCCAGCGGCGGATGGAAACGGACAGAGCTTTATCTGCCTTCCCCAGGGATTTCATTGGATGAAAATATTGTGGGACTTACGGTTACAACAGGAAGCGGAGTAATCTATGTGGACGACATCTCCTTCCATGAAACAAAGAAGCGGCCGGAGGAAGAAGGCGGAGAAGGAAATCCAGGAGGCAGCGGAGGAACGATTGTTACCCCCAGTCAGCTGTCTCATCAGGAGGTGGAGCAGACCGGCTTCAACTGGCTGGGCAATCCGGGGTTTGAAAAGGATATGCAGGACTGGGGCGCAGTGGGCACGGCAGATATTGTGACGGACGTGGTGCATCAGGGAGAGAAATCACTGAGGATGCGGGAGGAAGCACATATCTGGAATGTGGTAGCCCTGAATCTCGACCGCTCCGCGGAGCTGACCTTTAGCTTCTGGCTGAAGCTGACCGATGCGGAGGATGCCCAACGGCTTGTTTTCTATTTTGCCAGGAAAAATGCACAGGACGAGGAGCTGGAACGGTATACCTTCTCTGCCGAGAAAACCAGTGAGTGGCAGAAGATATCGGTGGTGATACCGGCCAGTGAGATACCGGCAGATATTCTGGTATTTGGGGCAGATACGCTGATGGGGCTTTTGGGAAGCGCATATCTGGATGACTGCTATCTGACGTATCGTCATGATAATCCGGCAGGTGATGAAGGGAATCTGGTGGCAAACGGAAGCTTCGAGTTTGGCACGGACAAGCCCCTGGCCTGGGGCGCTATTCCAGAGTACGACCAGGGAACCGTGTGGGTGGACCAGGCAAAGGAAGGAAAGCTGGCCACGGAGCTATATGCCCGGAAGCAGGACAATACGGCTTTGTTCCAGAGTACCATGTGGGGAAATAATCCTTCTTATGATTACGGGGCGCCTCTGATTCTGACAGCGTATGTAAAAACAGAGTCACTTCAAAATGGCTGTCTGTTTAAGGTGGAGCGAAAGTACCAGGATAAGATTGTGGGAGAACCATATCTTAGCGAGATGGTTACCGGAACCTCCGGAGGCTGGAAAAAGGTGGAGGTTTACCTGCCGCCAACGGATCAGAAGATTGATGAGGTAATTGTAGGAGTGGATGTTCTGCCGGGCAGCGGCAGGGTCCTGGTGGATGATGTCCGTATGGCAGTCACAAAGGAGAGAGCTGGTGACCAGACGGAGGATGAGGGCAGCCTTTTGAAAAATCCGGGGCTGGAAAAGCTGAATCCGGATGGCTCCATTCTCCATTGGGATATATGGCCCGGAACCCCGGAGGAAGGCGTCCGGCAGTATGAATCGGTGGCAGACGTGGTCCACGGCGGAGAGCGGGCTTTGAAAATCCAGCTGACCTATGGAAACGGACAGGCGGTATATCAGTATCGGGTGATGGATGATAACCCCTTTGACTTTAATCGTGACTATGAGGCTTCCGTGTGGGTCAAAATGGAAAATGTGTCGGTCTACGATGGAAAGGGCGTTAAGCTTGGGGTAAAACGACGGGATGTGGAAGGAAACGAGCATAACCTTTATACGGATATCCCCCTTGGCTCCACACAGGACTGGGTGCAGGTGAAGCTTCCTGCTCCCAAGGCCGATGCGGAAATTATTCAGTATGATGTGATTGTGGACATCGGCGCAGGAAGCGGAACGGTGTATCTTGACGATTTCGATTTGACAGAGACTGTAATTGAGCCGGTGAAGGCGGAGATACCCACAGCAGTTTTCACAAAACTGGAAAATGAGCCCCAGACTATATCAAAGGGGCAGGGGACAGAAAATGCCATGAACGAAATGCAGCGGAATATGATGCTTCCGGTGGCAGGAGTAATCTCCTTTGTGGGAGCGGCATCTGCCGGAGTAATTACTCTTAAGGGAGGAAAACGCAGAAAATTAATGATACGTAAGTGATAAAAGCGGGGCCTAATCAAAATGGTTGATTAGGCCCCAAATCGTCTTCCTGCTGATATTATAATACCACAAAACTCACTGAAATACAAGACTACCAATGGTCTTTGGGTGGTGCTATAATCATTTTTCAAATATGAAAAGGGGGAGGACTATTAATGGGTAAGGATTGGATGGTTTTATTACAGCAGCAAAATCAACTGGATAAGGTGATTAAAACAAATCAGACAACAGAACGGTTTGGACTTGCCTTGACGGAACAGGATGCCAGGCTGATTCTGGAAGAACGGAAAAATTCCTTAATGGAGCAGAAAAGAGTCGAGTTTGGAGAAGGCATTGTAACGAAAATTATTTATGAATTTTGTGATTCCAGCTATATTGACCAAAATAATTATGTTAGTACAATCCTCCGACTGCAGGAGATATTTTATCTGTTTAAGAACGAGATGATGGATGAAATTACAGATGATGAGCTCCTCCATTTTATGAAGGAGCAGTTTGAGAATACGTGCTTCGGAGATTTGGAATACTTGGAAAGCACGTGTCTTGCTATTTTTTCCCAGGCAATCCGGGCGGGATATGATGGATTTAAAGGCACCGAAGGTTACGGTGAATATGAGAAATTTGATGAAGTAAAAAGATGGGATTATGAATTGTATCTTGAAACCTTAAAAGAACTTTGCTGGAGGTAATGACCATGAGATATGAAATGGAAGAGCTGGTACCCATTGTAGGACGGCTGGCAGAAAAGTATACCAGCAAGGAGAGCACGTCTGTGACCTACGAAAAGGCAGAGCAGCTTATGGGGGCTGTCCTCTATTGCATAAACGAAGCAGAGCAATGGGGGCATAATTCTGTGGCGGCAGCGGAGGGGCTTTTGGCGCAAAGGGCGTATGAAATCGGGGTGGCATGTGTGGAAGAAAAAGCAAAAAAGGCATTGGACTTGTACAATGAGATTTTGCCGGAATTTACCCATTATGGGAGTCACTGCCTGTACGATACCTTTGTCAATGGGCTGCCGGAATTTTTTAAGTGGTATGATATACGATTTGAGCCGCAGAATACCATTTTGACACTTGATTATCCGGTATTAATAGATATTTCTTCCTATACGGGAATTGATAAAATTTATGAATTTATCAGGTGCATCAATCTGGAGCAAAAATTCATGCGTTTGTTCCCGGAGAATTACGTAAGGAGCATACTGTCAAAATATAACAGCCAATACAAAGAGGCGGCAGACAATATCTGTGAGGTTATTTTTATGTCTGTGACAGGACATATTCTGGCAAGAAAGCCAATCGCAGAGCCTGAGCTGGAGGAAGGGGATTATCTACGCATTCAGGAGGTATTTATGCAGACGGATTTGGATGATATCCATAAGCAGCTGGGGAGCGCCACTGAAATGCTTGTGGAGAAATACTATGAAGGCAGCAGCGAATTATCAGAGTATCTGAAAGCCTCCATAAACGGTATTGCGATGCGCCTGAAAAATGCCGCGGAAAGCAGGGGGCTTTGCAGGATGCTTTAGGCCTGACAAAAGCTGTAGGATTTATTAATTTAAAGGATTCGGGTGTCAAAAGGGGATTTTACAGATTGCTGTTGGCAAATTGCACAAACTACATTTTTCTTTGCTCCAGGTTCTGAATCTAAGAGCTTCTAAAATGCTCCTATCAACTTAGCGGTTACGGACGCAACCGCCCTCTATGAGCCATCCAAGGCTCAAATCGGGCTTTCACCGGCATCCATGCCGTCGAATTGCTGAAACCATCTGGAGCATTAAGAAGCTCTAAGCTTCTCCACAGTCGCAAACCCAAAATGTAGTTTGTGCAATTTGCTAATATCATTTTTGAAAATCCCCTTTTGACACCCGAATCCTTAAAGATAACATCTGCAGGAGTGCTTTTTAATAATCTGGTTGATAACCATGATAATGATGGGAAATTAAACCGTTCAGAATCCGTGCAGGCTGCAAAAGAGTTTGAACGGGTGGCATACGTATTTGGAATAAGGATTGAATAAGGAGGATGTGAATATGACGAAACCTACATTTTCTATTTTGGTTGATACAGAAGAAAATACCAATCTTGCGATTCAGCAATTAACACAGATTGCTTTGGAAGAGGGAATTATAACACAAGAAGATTTAGAAAGTATGGATAAGAAGAGGGAGTTAGTGAATGCGCAGTAAAAATGGACGATTATTATTTCGTCCATTATAATTTCTGTGATGGGAGGCATATACACTTATTTCTCATGTTTCTGGTGAAACAGGTGTTGCGATTGGCATATACTTATCCAGGTATTCACTTATTTTGTCCAGATACTTTGCATAGAGCTTATTGTCGTTCTGTAAGCCGTGTCCCGAGTGAGGAAATTCGATATAATCATAGGGAACATTGTGCTTTTTCAATGCGTCAATCAAATGCCCTGATGAGGCAAAGGGACAAATCTTGTCATAGACGCCATAGGCACATAAGGTAGGGGCGGAATTTTCATTTACCCACATATATGCGGAGATGTCTTTGACTGCATCACCATAGTCATTGGATGAAATCTGCTCCGGGGTAATCTCATTGCCTGACATTACGCTGAATAAGCCCGCCGCGGCTTCAGGACTTTTATGGAGCCCGTATGGCGTCCAATCCTCGTGATGGAAGCTTGCCGGGCCCACCGCCTCAAAGACCATTTTAACCGGAACAGGAGAAGCAGCTGCGTCGCGATAGGCATAAATAAGGGCAAGACAGCCACCTGCCGAGCCGCCGGATACAGCCATTCCATCCAGCTGGTATCCAAGCTTTTTTGCTTCCTCCACCACAGAGGGAATGCTCTCCTTGATTTCCAGGGATTGGGAATATACACTTGCTTCGGGGTGACTCTCATCACGCAGTGTATAGTTAATTCCCGCGGCTACATATCCTTTGGAACAAAGCCATTTTAACATTTCGGCGTCGTCGGCCTTATCTCCGCTGGTAAAGCCGCCGGCGTGGAGATAGACCACCAGCCCGTAGCTTTCCTTACTGTTATCTGAAGGAACATAGAGGTCGAATTTGTGTGCTTCGCCGTGGCCATAAGAAAGGTCCGTGTAAATTTTTCCCACGGTATCATTCCAATCTGCGGTATAATCCTTAGACATCGGATGGTACGTCATCTTAACGATTGCCGAAGCAATAAACACTACAACGAAAGCAGCTGTATAAATAAAGCCCCACATAACCTTTCCTTTCTTTTTGCTTTTCTCTTGATTTCTCATAGGAAATTACCCCCAAACAGTGTGCCTCCCAGAAGGAGATTCATAACTGCCCGTACTGCCAGACGGCCGGAGACGGCCGCTATAAGGATTACAACCAGGAGGATAATCATCCGTTTCCGCATTAGTGTCATTCTTAAATTACCAAACCTTTCTGTGTATTTTCTTGACATTCCAGGCAAAACACAGTATGATAATGCTGATACATTTGTAATGCCAATACAATTATATCTGCGCATTCTTTTGTCGTCAAGAGGAGGAAGGAAAATGAGACAAAAACCCAAAACTGTATCACCAATGAGTAACGAAGGGCGAAATGCATATGTTGTACGGCATATCACTGACGCACTCTTAAAGCTGCTTCAACAGAAGCCCATAAATGACATTTCCATTAGCGAATTGTGCGATTGTGCCCAGGTGGGCAGAGCCTCCTTTTACCGAAATTTTGAAAGCAGAGAGGATATTTTGAAGGAATATATCAATCAGATGTTTCAAAGCTGGATAGAGGACCATGAGCGGAGGGGAGAGAAATCATTGAATGAGCTTATTTACTCCATATTCGCTCATTTTGAAAAGCACAGCGATTTTTACAGGCTGCTGCAAAAAAGAAAGCTTGTTTATCTTTTGAAGGATATTATCATGGATATCTGTGGTCCCAGGCCGGAGCATTCAAACACAGAAGCCTATGCAAAGGCATTTGTCGCCTATACGCTGTACGGGTGGATTGAAGTGTGGTTCCAGAGGGGAATGCAGGAATCCCCGGAAGAAATGGCAAATCTATTCAGAGTACAGGGGCTGTAGCAGTTTTGTTGTTGGCGTAAATAAGGCAATGGAATAATTGTAAGTATTATGATAAGGTATTTTTCAAATACAAGATCATATAAGTAGGCCAGACTGATATTGACAAGCATTCCGGCAAAATGTTTGGGAAAGTGGATATCATTTCCAAACGCTTTTTATGCGATTGACCAAGGAACAGGGCGTGGAGCTGGTGTTTGAGATGGCTGGAGTTAAGATGATAACCCAGCAGACTGTAAAGCTAGACAAACGCGGAGGGGCGGTTGTGACGGTAGCGGAATAAAGCATAAAACGTACAGAAAGAGGAGGCCTGCAGGCTTTCTCTTTTTGTATGTTTGGAAATTAGCGAACAGGAGGATCAGCTTTTCGACCCCCTTCCTCCTAAGAGTGCAGGGAACCCGCGCCAAAGAAAACCTTATGCATTTTGTGTTTTAGTTTTAATTTTTTTCAGGGTGTGTTATAATCAAGACATGGTAAATACGTATACAAAGCAGAGAGGAGAATGATTATGGACAGAGAAATACTGGAATTTGTTGTGGAGAAATCTAAGGAGCTTATGGCATCGCCCACCTGCAGCGTGGAGGCAATGACGGCGGCAAAAAGCTGGCTGGAGGCCATCGGTACGGAGCGGGAAGCTGAGGAGACAAGAAAATACGTGACTGAGCTGGAAGAGGATATTGTGACCGTGGACGGGCTGATTGCATTTGCGGAGTCTGAATCTGGTATCCGGGTATTCGGCGCTGATAAGGCGAAAGAGGT
>CAPNGW010000116.1 GCA_948665105.1 uncultured Lachnospiraceae bacterium | reverse complement strand
ACGGCGGAGAACATAGCCCCGGCCCTCGTTGGAAGGCATGATACCGTCGGATATCATAAAGGTGGTGGAACGGATATGGTCGGTAATGAGGCGGATAGATACGTCGTTTCTGGCATCGGTCTGGTAGGTCACCCCGGCAATCTCGCAAATCCTATCGCGGATGGCCTTCATGGTGTCAATGTCAAATACAGAATCCACATCCTGTACCACCACAGCCAGGCGCTCCAGGCCCATACCGGTGTCAATATTTTTGTTGGCCAGCTCCTCATAATGTCCGTGTCCATCTCCATCGAACTGGGTAAACACATTGTTCCACACTTCCATGAAGCGGTCGCAGTCACATCCCACCTTACAGTCCGGACTGTTGCAGCCATACTTCTCTCCACGGTCGTAGTAAATCTCGGAGCAGGGGCCGCAGGGACCTGCTCCATGCTCCCAGAAGTTATCGCAGTCGCCGTTCTCATCACGGTAAAAGCGGGTAATCCTCTCTGCCGGAATCCCGATTTCCTTATTCCAGATTTCAAAGGCTTCCTCATCCTCCCCGTAAATAGAAGGATACAGACGCTGTGGGTCCATGCCGAGAACCTGGGTCAAAAATTCCCAGGACCATGCAATGGCCTCGTGCTTGAAATAATCACCGAAGGAAAAGTTACCAAGCATCTCAAAGAAGGTCAGGTGCCTGGCCGTCTTTCCCACATTCTCAATGTCTCCGGTACGGATACATTTCTGACAGGTTGTGACCCGCTTCCTGGGAGGAATCTCCTGTCCGGTAAAATAAGGCTTTAAGGGGGCCATACCCGCATTGATTAAGAGCAGGCTGTTATCGTTGTGCGGTACCAGCGAAAAGCTCTTCATCGCCAGATGGTCCTTGCTTTCAAAGAATTCCAGGTACATCCGGCGCAGTTCGTTTACTCCATATGGTTTCACAATGGTTCCTCCAACATCTATTCGTTTGTATTACGGGACGCTTCCTTAGCGTCCTTTCTGGTTCTTAAATATTTGCCCAGAAAAACTCCGCCTACCCCAAGGGCGGCCAGGATAATAAAAATTACAACGTATTGTATGAAACTTGCTAAAAATGCCATAGTTTTGCACCTCCGTTCTAAAGCCTTATGATACCATAAGACCTTTTGATTTTCAAGGGTTGGGAGATGCAAAATTTACATGCACTATACTTTTCTTTTATAATTTCTCCGGCTTCATCGGCAGAACCCAGGTAGTTCCGGGAAGCTTGTCTTGTTCATGGCTATAAAATATTCACTACTATAATTCTCTCAAATGATTGCTCCAATCATCTCCTTCCACCTCGCTTCTTGTAATCTGCATCAATCTTCTTTTTCCAATCAACCGACAGTGGTGCAGCACACGCCCTTACACTGGTAATGGCCTCGCTGATAACCTTATAATTGAGAGCAGTTCCAACCTCATCACAGTGATAGTTGGCAGCCATAGATTCATCAATGCCAAATCTTTTAGCTTCTTTTGTGGCATCAATGTTTGCACCAAGGAAAAGGAACTCCCAACCATAACGCTCTTTTTGACGTTCAATCATATGGCGAACCTTATCGTAAGTGTAACGATGGCTGGCGTTCTCCATACCATCGGTGGTGATGATAAAGAGGGTCTTTTCCGGCACATCTTCCTTATGGGCGTATTTGTGGACATTACCAATATGATGGATTGCACCACCCACGGCATCCAGAAGTGCTGTGCAGCCACGGACAAAATATTCCTTGTCGGTAAGGTTTGACACATCTGCAATGGCAACCCGATCATGGATAACCTCAGTTTCATTGTCAAACAGCACTGTAGATATTACGGCATCACCCGGTTCCTTACGTTGTTTTTCCAACATAGAGTTGAAACCTCCGATAGTGTCCTTTTCCAGTCCCGACATGGAACCACTGCGGTCTAAGATAAATACAAGTTCAGTCATTTTGATATCCTCCTGTTTCTTTATTGTGATTTCATTATACGGAAAACAGGAGAAGGAATGGTCGCATAGTATGCGACATTTTTATGCACCGATAAGCGGCTGGTCAAAAGCGAACAGAACTTCATTCAATTCAAAAACATTGTAATTTCTATTCACAAGGAAATACTCTACAATCACATCAAATTTACTGCTGTGGGAGAGAGCAAAACCTGCCCGACTGATAAAATCCTTTGTTTCATCAACATCCAATTCCAAAGCAAAGGCAAAAGCCAGTGCCGTTGTTTTAGATGGTTTGTAATCCATATTGTTTCGAATTTTCGAGAACAGTTTTCTATCCACATTGGCCTTTTTATAGATTTCGGAATCCTTCTTTCCAGTGCGGTCAATAAGCTGCAAGAGCATTTCAGAAAAACCCGCATCCAAATCTTTCAACAACTTTCTCCAGTCATCAGAGTCTATTGGAACTGCTGCACCAACAGACATATTGGGGCATTCTTTCAATGCCTGGGTCGGACAAACATCCTCATGGATTCGATTGCTCCGCTTCAGCCCTTCCCTTATCTGCCTTGTTTCAAGGCGAGAAGCAAATAGCCTCTCCGTGCCATACTCATCAAGAGCTTTGCTATGGATATAATTTTCATCAATGTAGCTACTAACAGACTTAAACAATTTCTCTGACAGTGCAAAGGCTTCCTTGCCAAACACAACCAAATAAATCTGCATCTCATTTTCCAAAAGGAAAGTGCTGATTTCACGAACAGCTATTTGGAGAGCGAGTGGCTTCGGAAACCCATAATTGCCCGTGGCAATCAAAGGAAAGGCAATGGACTCGCACTCATGCTCTTTAGCCAAAGCTAAAGACTTTTGATAGCAGGAGGACAAAATCTTATCCTCCTGATGGCTGCCATCCTCCCAAATAGGACCAACCGTATGGATCACATATTTGGCATCCAATCCAAAGCCTGATGTGATAACGGCATCACCGAAGTCAATGCAGCCGATTTTCTGTCGAGCCACAAGCAGCTCATGTCCGGCTTTTTTATGTATCCCACTGTCAACGCCAGAACCGATGACAGGGTTAGGATTTGCAGTATTTACCACTGCGTCCACTTGCATATTTACAATATCATTTCGTACTATTTCAAAAGGCATAGGCAACCTCCTTAAATCTTATTCACAGCTCCATCCTGCTTTTTGATGATGCGATTTACAATGAATTTTTGTAGCAGAAAACACCCTGCATTGCTGCAGGGTGCATTCCTTCGCGCTCGCCACTCTCACCTGGACATTTCGATGCCCTCCATCGAAGACTTATTTGCCTGTCGTATTACCATCTCCACATTCTTCTGCAGGGCCTATAGTTTACCCCACCTCAAAGACCTGGTTCTCATGGCTTACATCCAAAATCCGTTCCCGGTATGGCTCCGCCTCCGGCCGCGCCTTAAACTGCGCAATCAAATCATACCGCTGCCACAGATGCATGGGAAATAAATGCCCGGCCTTAACATGCTCCAGAAAATAGTCCATGCCCAGGAAAGCCGCCTGGGAAAGCCTGGGGTCAAGCACCACAAAGGCCACGTCTATCTCATGTCCCATAAGCTTGTCCACCTGGCACTTGTAGGTTTGCTCCTGGAACTCATTGAAAGCAGGCTCCTCGCCCTCCCAGTGCCACCAATGCAAATCCCCGGCGTGATAAATCGTCCTGCCTTCACAGCTTACCACAAAGGCCACACCCTCATCCGTGGAAAGAAGCGTCTCCACCGTAAGTCCGGGAAGACTCAGGCTTTCATTGGCCTTCATAAAATGAATCCGTTCTTTTACCGCTGGGTTGATTCCGTTCCGGGTCAGATAATTTTCCCCCAGACGGATATCCTTGGAAAAAATATAGCGGATATTAGGGTACTTGTCCGCCCATGTGAGAACGTCCAAATCAAAGTGGTCCTGGTGCTGGTGGCTGGAAAACACATAAATTTCCTGCTGTGGAGAGAATGTGGGAAGCTTCCCCAGAAAGGCACACTCCCTCACCCTCTCCCCACGGAAGTAATCAAAAATCAAAGCTTTGTTTCCCAGCTCCACACAAAAGCTGCTATGGTGAATAAAGGTTATTCTCATGGCCACTCCTACTTGATTCCTGCAACAATCTCATTTGCCTTCTGGTAAATTTCGGAAATATCCATATTTACATGGAACTTCTGATTCTCATAGAGAATCTTTCCGTCAATCATGGTCAGCTTCACGTTCTGCTTGCTGCCGCTGTACACCAGGTTCTTGGTGATATTGTTGATGGGCTGCATATTGGGCTTTTGCAAATCTATCATGATAAGGTCGGCCTTCTTGCCCACGGCCAGACAGTCACAGTCCAAAAGGCCCATGGCCTTAGCGCCTCCTGCGGTGGCCATGTAAAGCACCTCATTGGCGTCCATCACCGCCGCATCCATGGCCCGAAGCTTTGCTAAGGAGGTCACCAGAAACATTTCCTTGAACATGTCAAGACAGTTGTTGCTGGCAGGACCGTCAGTGCCGATGGCCAGATTGATTCCCCGCTTTAACATGTCGTCCACCGGGGCAATTCCGCTGGCCAGCTTTGCATTGGAGCCAGGATTTGTAACCACACTCAAGCCTTTTCTGGCAAAAATCTCCATGTCCGCCTCATCGAACCAGACGCAGTGAAACCCGCCGCCGCCGAAGTCGTACATTCCCAGGGAATCAAAAAGCTGTGTGGGACTCATGCCATAACGCTGACGGCACTCGTCGGTTTCCAGCTTTGTCTCGGAATTGTGTACAAACATGGGGGCCTTATATTTGTGTACCAGTCCTGCCACTCCCTCCATCAGTTCCCTGCTGGTGGTGTATTCCCCATGAAAGCCCAGAATGTAGCTGCTCAAATGGTGGTACTCATTAAAGCGTAGATACTTTTCTTCCAGCTCCTCCACCGTACCTCCAAAATTGTTGAGTCCACTGGTCTGTACGATACGAAATCCCATATCCACACAGGCTCTGGCAACCTGATCCTGGAAAAAGTACATGTCAAACTGGGATGTGATACCGCTGGTTAAGTATTCCAGATTGGCCAGAGCTGTCAGCCAGTAACAGTCCCCCTCCACAAGCTGTCCCTCACTGGGAAATACCTGCTCATACAGCCATTCCTGCAAAGGCAGGTCATCGGCTCTGGAGCGGAGAAAGGTCATGGACGAATGGGTGTGGGCATTTTTAAAGCCGGGCATCAAAAGGTTTCCCTCCGCATCTATTTCCCTGTCCCATATAAGTTCCTGAGCGCCGGAGCCCTCACATGGATTTACCGCATCCTTCCCGGGGCCAATATAGCAGATGGTATTTCCCTGGACCCAGAGCTCCCCCTCTACAATCTCAAAAGCCCTGTTCTCCTTTGTCAGCAAAATTCTTGCATTGTAAAATCTTGTATTCATTATTCCCTCCTCCAAAAGTTCTTTGGTAAATTATAAGACATAAGCGGCGGGAAAGTCAATATCATTCCTGGGATTTAAGGCTGATATGCAAAAGGCGGGCTCTGGGCCCGCACTTTCTCTTCCAATATTTCATTCGCTTTCGTCAGATAATAATACACACCAGCCCGCCGCTGCTGTCATTTACAATCTTCTGCATGGTCTCCTGGAGCTTCACCTGACTCTCATCATCCATCATGGCAATCTTACTGCGAATCCCATCCTCCACCAATTCTCCCACCGACTTGCCGAAAATATTTGTCTGCCAGATGCCATCCCCCTCTTCCCGGGACTGCTTCACATACCCAATCAAATCATTGGCCTGCTCCTCACTGCCGATAATGGGGGCAATCTCCGTCTCAATATTGGCCCGAATCATGTGTATGGACGGCGAAGAAGCTTTAATCTTCACCCCAAATTTATTCCCGTGGCGAATTAACACCGGATCCTGTACGGCGATGTCGGAGAGCTCCGGTGACACGACTCCGTAGCCCTTCTGGCGCACTGCTGTCATGGCGCTGGCCACCTTTCCGTACTCCTTGCGCATTTCCGCCAGCTCCTTGACCATGGCAATCAGCTGGTATTCCCCCTGGATAGGTACACCCGTAAGCTCACTCATGTTTTCATAATAGTAAGCGTCGTCCACCTCCATGCGGATGATTACCCGCCCCTTGGCCAAATCCACCCGCTCAAGCTTCATGCGCTTGATATAGTCTCCCACCGGTTTTAACTCCTGGCCGCGGATATCCCGGGCAAAGGTAATTCCCGAAAGAATATTTCTGGCATTCTCAATCATATTTGCTTTTATACGATGGTCGGCATTAAGCATCTCCACCCACTTGGGCAGAAAAAAGTCCACCCGGGCCACCGGAAATTCATACAGAATACTCTCAAGAATATGTAAAATATCGTCTTTCCGAAGCTGCTCGCAGTTCACCGGAAGCACCGTCACCTTATATTTACCGGAGAGCTCCTCCGTCAGGCGCACCGCTTCCTCCCCATAAGGCTTGGGGGTGTTTAAAAGGATTATAAAGGGCTTCTCCAGCCGCTTCAACTCCCCTACAGTCCGCTCCTCGGCCTGAATATAGGCTTCTCTGGGCAGCTCGGTGAAGGAACCGTCGGTGGTCACCACGATGCCGATGGTGGAATGTTCCTTGATTACCTTCTGGGTTCCGATTTCTGCTGCCTGGGTAAAGGGCACCTCGTAATCGAACCAGGGTGTTTTCACCATTCGCTCTGCCCCCTCCTCCAGGTGCCCGGAAGCGCCCTCCACCATAAAGCCCACACAGTCGATGAGACGCACATTCACCGCCACGTCCCCTGCAAGCTGAATTTGCGCCGCCTCCTTTGGCACAAATTTCGGTTCCGTAGTCATAATAGTCTTCCCCTGGGCTGACTGGGGCAGCTCGTCAATGGTCCGCTCTCTGCTATGTACGTCCTCCATTTTGGGAAGCACCATCAAATCCATAAAACGTTTGATAAAGGTGGATTTTCCGGTCCGCACCGGTCCCACCACTCCCAGATAAATCTCTCCCTTGGTGCGCTCGCTGATATCCTTGTAGATGTCATAGGCACTGGTACTTATATTGTCCATAAAAAATCCTCCTGCATTTACTGATACAGTATATGCAGGAGGGGTGCGCCGTATTACCTCCGCCAAAAGAGGCCATAGAAAATCATGGGTCCCTACAGGCCCTGGGGAAACTGGAGGCATGGTCCCGTCCCTTATTTTATCACCTGAAGCTTTCCCTTCTCGCAGGAATACCGGATATCTGTCATCTCACCCAGATACTCACCGTCCGTGTGAAGGACCATGGGCTGTGCCAATGTCAGCTGATACTCCTCGCAGTTTATAATCTCAAAACCCCGAAGCCGTCCCTCGTGCCTGCCCCTCACCAGAAGGGGCAGCAGGAAAAATGTCC
>CAPNGW010000115.1 GCA_948665105.1 uncultured Lachnospiraceae bacterium | reverse complement strand
GCGGAGGAGGGGGTGGAGCCTGCGGAGCCAGAGCCGCCGTAGGAACGGGGAGTTTCTTTTGGAGAACTGCCGGATGAGCCGCCATAGAACTGAGCGGGGTCTATTTCCACTTTTTTTATTTGAGACAGAGAAGCGTCCAGAATATCCTGTACGCTTTTCTTGGCGGTGATCTCTGTTAACTGTGCGTCAATGAGGCCAACACCAGCAGTAATAAGTCCTCCCGCTCCACTTGCAGAGTCAAATTTCTGCTTTGCACTGGATACCCTAGTCTGGGCATTCATCAAATTGGTTAGAGCAGTCTTTAAAGAGTTTACATATCCTGTGGATTCGATTGCAGCATTTGCTATACCTATGATGGCATCTACATCATCCATATTATTGAGCTTTAGATTTGCAAGGTCCAGCTTGGTCAGCAGTAACTGGTTCAAGTATTTTTGTGTGGTGTCAGAAGTGATTCCTTCATTGAGAAGGGCTGTTATCTCATCGTATGTGGCATTGGCCAGATTTTGGGAAGTGATAGCTGCATTTTGCTTTTTGGCTTCCAGAAATTCTTCTTCCGCGGCCAGTACAGCCTTTTGCTCTGCCAGCTGTGCCGTCACAATCTCCTCCGCATTTGCGATACCACTCTGCTCAAGCATGGCAATGGCCGCGTCTTTGTTTTCCTCTGTCAGATTATGGAGCACGTCCTGATTATTCAGGTATGACGTTGCCAAATTGTCAAAAGCTTCCTGGCAGGCTTCGATATCGTCGGAATGATTGGTGATGGTTTTAATAAAATCCTCATAGCTTTCCCCAAGCCCGCCAAAGGCTTCAGCGAAGCTGGCATTGTCCAGTATGGAAGAGAAGTCAAAGCCTTCCTGATTCTGAACATCTTCGTAGATTCTGCCCAGCTGGTCAAGGCCGTCTGTGAGATTCTGAAGGTCGGTAAGGGGGCTGGTAAAAGCAGGGGGCTGGAACTCCTCTGTGGCATTTCCCAAAGCCTTTTCTGCCTCGACGCATTGGTAAAGCTTATCGCAAAAGACCTCAGCAGCAGTTTGGCCATCCTCTAAGAATAGCTCGCTTGCAGCTAAGGCCTGATTCAAGGAAGCATAGTTCACAATGGCTTCGGGAGTCAGTGTTTTGGCCTGTGCCATGGATGTCAGCTCTTCTTTACTCTGCTCAAAGGCATCTGTATGGAGAAGGCTCTCCATCTCAATCTGATTCCAGTCGTCGGGGCGTGCGTGTTTGTAGGATAGCCGGATAGCTTCATTAATGGATTCGTAAACTTTAATAATATCCTGTTCGCTTGTGCTTAGGGGATCCGTGCCGGAAATTCTTTTGGAGATGGCGCTTGCGTACTCCGTTTCCAGGGCCATTTTCTTCTCCTGCAAATCTGCAATGTTGGCATCTATGGTATTCAGAAAAGACTCACTTATATCCGCGTAACTCTGCACCTCTTGTTTCCAATATGAGGTATCTTCATTATTTTGAAGCGCATTATCATATTGCGTCTGAGCTTCAGCCATTAGTTCCATAGACTTCAAATATGCAGCAATATTACCGTTGACGTCATTCTTACCCACAGCAACAAAGCCTTCATTGCGCTCTTCGTTTGCCTGGATGCTTCTGTGAAGGTCTTCTTCGGTCATCTCATAGTGGCCATACTGTGTGTTATATGCTTCCATGGCTTTTTCGGCAGCCTCTTTGGAGGCTTGTGCAACACGTTTTTCTTCAATATCTTTTTGCAGGAGCAGTTCCTTTGTTATATCCTGTAGTTTTTCCAATTCTCCCTGCTCCACGTAGGATAGCTTGTCCTTGGCCAGCAGTTCGTCTATCCGCTGGTTATGCTGGTCCAGCTCCGCATTGACATCAGCAAGGGCGGACCGTGCGGACTCGTAGGCATCCACGGCTTCACCCATGGCCTCATTGGCATTCTCCACCCGGTGAATCCAGTTGCTGATTCCAGTGACGGCAAATTCAATCCCTTTGGAGATGAGGGCGAAGGCTACCATGTTTCCAGCCAGGGAGAGACCTTTAAGGGCGATTTGGCCGACTTTGGCGCCTATGGTCATCTGATTTAAGCCGTTGCTATAGCCGATAGCAGCGTTACGGGCGGCATCTTGAGCATTTTTGACACCCTCAAGAGTTCGAATTTGACCCTGGGTTTCCTGGCCGTACTCGGCTTGCCACTTCTCACCTTTTTGCAATTCATTATGATATTCATGCCAGGTTTTGGTGCCGGATGCCACTTGCTTATCCATATCAATAAGGTCACTAATGATAGACTTTAAATTGGCATCATCTACCGACACATTTAAGGTGTTCTCATTAATTCCCTGAGATTGTACCTCCTCTTTGCGGGGAAATAATTTGCTCCACATATTTCCGCTGGTGTCTTTGATGTCTCCAAAAGACATTCCGCTGTAGGCCATTAAGTCGGGGATATTTATTTCACTTTTTCTGATACCGGAAGCAATATTATCGAGAGATTTTTCCAATATTTCAAGCTTGGCACTTATTTTATCAATATCATTGTCGAGTGTCTGGAATATCAAACTCTAAATTTTGTAGATGCGTGGAATCTACGTATAAGCGCTTAAAAAGGATGTGCGAATTGTTGAAATATTTGGAAAACTATGATAAGATGACTTTAATAATAAGTTGTATCGGAGGAATTATCAATGCTTTGTTATTGCAACAAATGTGGCAGGATAGCACAAGAGAACTACAACAAAAATGAACAAATATGTGACTGTTGTAATAGCATGATGCAATACGTTCCAAAACAGTTTTTGATTGGCGAAAGAGGTATTACTTTAAATAAAGAATTCAAACAACAATTCATTGATGACTATATTAAATCTTCTCCTGAGTTTGACCAGTATTTATTTGACCAAAGAGACGAGATTTTAGATAAACAAAATGCAGAGTATGAGGCTCAAATGGCGCGTGGGAGAGCTATTTTAAGAGAACAATCCTGCCGGCCGGAGTGCCCCACTTGCCATAGCAAGAACGTGCAGCGTATTTCCGGAATGGAACGTGGGTTCAGTATCTATGTCTTTGGCATATTTAGCAACAAATTCAACAAAACCTTTAAATGCAATCATTGTGGATACACCTGGTGACAATAAAATAGTTTTTATATTTTTTTACAGTAATCATGCAAAGGTGTGAGTTGTTGAAATATTTAGAAAACTATGGTAATATTGAAACATTAATATATAGCGGAGAGGTGAGTTCTAGTGGATTCTATGTTGCATTATTGTCCAAAATGCGGGAGAAGGGTATTTCGTGGTGGAATAAGTGGCGAAGCAATTTGTGATTGTTGCGGACATGAGGTATATCCAATTCCTGATAAGTTTACAATTGATAACATTACTCTTAAAAAGGAGAGGGAGCAGCAATTTATCGAGGAATATATTAAGTCCTCCCCGGAGTTTGACCAATATTCATTTGACCATAGAGACGAGATAATGAGAAAACAAAATGCGGAGTACGAGGCTCAAATGGCATATGGGAGAGCGATCTTAGAAGAACAATCTCATCGACCGGAGTGCCCTACTTGCCATAGCAAGAACGTGCAGCGTATTTCCGGAATGGAACGTGGGCTTAGTATCTATGTATTCGGCATATTTAGCAACAAATTCAACAAAACCTTTAAATGCAATCATTGTGGATACACATGGTGACAATAAAACAATTCCTATATTTTTATAAAGGCAATCACGCAAAAGTCTGGTTGCCTTTTTCATGCGCTTCTTCCAACATTACGGTGCGCACAAAACCTTCTTTCTTTGGCCTTATCTATGTGCTGTATAAGGCCAAAAGAGCAGTAGAACTCTTTGCCAGTTTTTATCCAGTCACGGAACAGGTCTGACAACTGCGCTTCGAGTACCTCTTACAAGCCATTTCTGACTCAAAACCGTTTATACTCTGTGAACACTTCCCTTATTTTATGAAAAATAAGAGACTCCGTTGCTGATTGGTGGTTTCGTCCATAAGGACCTGTCACTTAGGTTTCCCATATGACCTGCTGCATGTTTTCCTGCCATTACTGACATCCTTTCGGAGCGCATTCACGCCCGCCGTTTCCGGCCACGTTGTAGCCATGCAGTACTATATATTCACGCTTCCCAGCACTGGGAGACAGCAGCTCCCAATTACGGTTTATTTTATAACCTCTGTGAGTTGACGAGGCTCACACATCCCTGCCCTTGAAAGGAAGTTCTTGGGTATGGAGGGCATATTTCTAAACAATCGACAATGATTGAAAGGTGCACACTTATGCACATTTACCGAGGTTTTTGGAACTTAAGACAGCTCCCAGTGTGGCGCCCAGAGTGCCTAAGGGAGTAAGTGCGTCCGTGATTCCTGTGACAGCATTGACACCAGTGGTTCCTAAATCCACAAGAAACTTGAGTAAATCAGAGCTTACCAGGGTCTGTGTCAACGACTGGAAGGAGGCTTCCAGCTGACGGGTCTTACCTTCCAGTGTATCCAGCCACTGTTCCTGCTCTTTTAAGGCGCTTCCTTCCGAGCTGATAGAAGAGGACAGGGCCTTGCTTACCTGACCGGACTGGACGGACTGAATCAGGGCGGATACATGGCTTTGCTGCTGATTTCCGGCAATCAGATTCAGCATCTGGGACTGGTCCACCAGTGACATTTCACTCCATACCCGGGCGATATCGCTGATAATCTCATAGGTGGATTTCAGATTTCCCTGATAATCAAAGATATCCACGGTGTTGTTGGATAAATCAAGCAGCTGCGCCTGCATCTGCCGGACGGATTCGATACCGGAAGTGTCTTCTCCCAGGGCATTCAGGGCATCCTTCATTCCCATGAAGCGCAGGGCGAGAACATTCAGTGCATTCCCGGCTTCAGCGGCATTTCCTGTGAGCTTCGTCATACCGATGAGCATGGCCAGGGACTGATTCATGTCGTTTCCTGCCATGGCAAGGGTGGAAGCGGAAGTGCGAAGTCCTTCTCCCAGTCCGGCAGTGGAAATACCGAAATCCTTTCCCAGACGGGCCAGAGCGTCCACAATCCGGATGCTTTCGTCGGCAGTTAAGTTGAAGGCCTTCATGGCGGCGGCCATATTCGTAATGGCATTTTGGTCACCGGCCCCGCTGATGTTGGAATATATGGAAGAGTACTCGGCCAGTTTGGCGCTCTGCTTCACATCAAAGCCCTGTCTGGCCCAATTTGTGGTCTGCGTCACGAGACTGGAAATGGTTTTACCCAGGTCCTGTGCCTTGGCCTGTGCATTGGTGAGGAATGCCTCATAAACGCTATCAGCCTCATTGGTAACGCTGGCCAGGTCAGCCATGGCTGAGTCAACCTCATAGACGGCGCCGGCTATTTTTTTAAACTGGTCATAGATGGGAGCGAGGGATTTGGACTGTTTCAGGATAGGTTGAAAAAGGGTGTCCAACTCTTTTTCAAATGAGTCTTTGTTTGGCATGGGAATGCCTCCTTTCATTATTTTTGCCCTGTATTTTGGGCATACAGGTATACCCGCAGGGTGCTTCATTGATTATGCCCTGTATTTTGGGCATACAGGTATGCCCGCAGGGTGCTTCGTTGGTTATTGGTGTGCTTTCCATATAGGTACAAATGGAATATGAAAAAAGTCCATATTTTATGGACGAGTTTCCAGGGGTGAGTGATAAAAAAGACCATTTTTATTGGACGGATTTGCTCTGTCCATGGGATTTGAAAGCTGATAAAAAATTTTTGTATGGGATTCCAAAGTGTTTCATCTTTCGTAATCTTATTTTTATCTGCAATCTTCCAAGGAAGATGTCACAAAAGGAGGTCGTCCATGACAAATGAAAACAGTAACCGGGAAGTAAAATCCAGTGCATTTACCACATTTTTCAGTGTGCCCGAAAATGCGGCAAAGCTCTATCAGGCTCTGGATCAAGTGGAGGTATTACCGGAGGAGATTACATTCACCACCCTGTCGGGGGTGCTTTTTATGGCCCGCAAAAACGATATGGCCTTTACCGTGGGCAATAAAGTGCTGGTCATCAGTGAACATCAGTCTACCATCAATGACAATATGCCCCTTCGAGCCTCCATCTACTATGGACGGACCATGGAAAAGCTAATCGAACCACGAGCATTGTACCGTTCCAGCCGCATCCCAATTCCCACCCCGGAGTTTTTCGTATTTTACAACGGAAATAAAGAGTTTCCACCGGAAAAAACTTTAATGCGACCAGTCCCTGGTGGACCAGGTGCGAAAGGCACGAAGCCAGGAAGCGGACACGGCTTCTTAACTGGTAACTGTTGGCGAAAGCAGTCGCGCCCTTATTCACCTGACCGCTCCCCGTCAAACACCAGCTTCGTCTCCACGGGAATCACCTTCAGATGGTGCTTAACATAGCTGTACTTGGCGTCCCGCTTGTGATTGCCCGCAAGGGCCTTGTAGGCGTTGAAAATATCCTCAAAATCATCCACGTCATTGGCCGGGATGCCGCCCAGGGAAATATATTTCTGATACCGCTCGTCAATGATATTTCCAAGGACCTCCTTGTTGGCCCGGGTAAGGGCCAACAATTCTCCTTGAATCTGCTCCTGCTTTTCCGTCAGGGATTTTAAGGAATATACTGTTTCTTCCAGCAAAATATGGTCTTTGCGGATGGATTTCCAGAAACCGAAGGGCTTTTTTAAGACTTTCTCAAAGAAAGCGGAGAGAATGGCGGCGGTGCCGGCAAGGCCGGAAAGGGCAACAAGAAGTCCCAGTATCAGCTGGGGCAGATTCAGAGTAAAAAGCTGTTCAATCGGTTCCATTAAGATGCACCTGACCTTTCCTTAAGATGTTTTCCCAAAGAGGGCGTATATAAATTTCCGGACCAAATCATATCCGGTGGAGGCGGAGACAGCGTTGACAATCCCCATGCTAAGCGCGTACAGGGCCATAGGCACGCCAAAGGACATACTGTGGGTCAGACAGTAGGCAATCATCTCCCCGATGCCCACAAGAAATGCCACGGCTACGGTGAGGGGAACGCTCTTATAAGTAACATGTGCCTTGTCCAGTATGGTCTTTATTAGCTGCACACCCAGGGAGGTGGCGGTGGCTGACATAACCAGAATAGTCATAAAAAGTTCTAAATTCATCATTTATCCTTCCTTTCAAAATACGGCGGTCCAGGTATTGCGCCCCACAATTCCGTCCGGTGTAAGGCCGTGATTATTCTGAAACGCCAGGGTAGCGGTGTGGCATCCGGGTCCGAAAATGCTGTCAATGCCCTTGGGATCATATCCCCGGCAGAGGAGGCAGGCCTGCCAAATCATGACCAGCGGTCCTTTGGAGCCTCTGCGAAGCAGGGTCTTAGATGCTTTGGCACGGCATTT
>CAPNGW010000114.1 GCA_948665105.1 uncultured Lachnospiraceae bacterium | reverse complement strand
GGGCTTATCGGCCTCGTCGGTATCGCCGGGCTCTTCCGTCTCGTTGTTGTCGGGTTCCTCGGTCTGGCTGTCATCTCCGCCTGTACCTGCATTGTCGGCTTTTTCCTTGCCGCTTCCGCAGGCTGCAAGACCCAGAACCATAGCAGAAGCCATCAGTACACACAGTACTCTTTTCAATTTCATTTTTGTGTCCTCCCATAAAATGTGTAATTCTGTTACTGGTTAACTGTTACTTGATATCTCAAGTATAGCCGCTGATTTCGTGATTCACAATCCAAATATTGCTTCTTTTTTTATATATATTGCTCTTTATACAATGATGTGTTATTATATATTTGAACGAAGCATTCTATTTTTTGCTTGTTGATTTTTTGGCATCTTCACTTAAAAAATAAATGTTTTTCAATTTTTTTATACATTTTGCACATTTTATACTTATTGCATTTTTAATGTATTGTGCACCGCAAAAATTCTTATTATACATTCTTCTAAAATTTACCTGCCGGATTATCGGGTAAAGGAGGCGCAACACTTATGGGAACATCCCGCTATCTGCTGGAGCATACCAGCACAAAGTCCTTTGACGGCAAGCTGTTATACGTATCTCATTCCAAATATGAAAATGACTGGCCCAGCCTGGTCCACTCTCATCCTTTCTCGGAGTTATTCTACGTAAAAAAGGGAAGGGGCGCTTTTCTTGTGGAGGATGAGGAATTTCCTATTAAGGAGGATGATTTTGTAATTGTCAACGCCAATACGCCACACACAGAAATCTCCTCCGGGGAGGAGCCTTTGGAATATGTAATCATTGGTGTGGAGGAGTTGAATTTTTCCATTGAGGGAAACAAGGAGCATATTATTTTCAGCTGTGGCAGTGAGCAGAGAGACCTGATGTTCTATATGACCACTATGCTTAAGGAAATGACAGAAAAGCCACGGGATTATGAACGTGTTTGTCAGGATTTGCTTGAAGTATTGATTATTCGACTGATCCGCCGGACAAACTTTGCCTTTTCCGTGGACCCTGCCCTCCAGATAAGCCGGGAATGTCTCAAGCTGAAGCGATACCTTGAGGCCAACTATATGAGCAATATTTCCTTGGATTCACTGGCGGAGATATCCCATTTAAACAAGTATTATATGGTTCATGCCTTTACCAAATATTGCGGAGTTTCACCCATCAGCTACCTGTGCCAGATTCGGATTCAGGCCAGCAAGGAGCTGTTAGCAAATACAGATTACAGCATTACAGAGGTAGCTCATTCTTCCGGTTTTTCTTCCCAGAGCTATTTCGCCCAATGCTTTCAGAAAAGCTGCGGGATGACGGCATCGGCGTATCGGAAGGCGAATCGACAGTGAGGTCAGCCAATCCGGTAAATACCACACCCAAATCCCTTTATAATTGCCGGGAAGGATATTTTGCAATAATGGTTTGTATTTTACGGTTATCGGCGTTATAATAAAAAAACTTACAATTAATTATTAAGCTTATCCCAGCATCACCAAAGGAGGTCATCTTATGGCGTTACCGAAGGAAATTCCCTATACCCTTTCAGATATTTATGCGCTCCCCGACGGGGAGCGCGCGGAACTGATTGACGGCCAGATGTATATGATGGCGCCGCCGAGCCGTTTACACCAGCATATTCTTAACGCCCTAAACAACACAATATATAACTATATTCAAAAGAACGGCGGCTCCTGTGTAGTCTATCCTGCCCCTTTTGCAGTGTTTTTAAATGAAGATGATTATAATTATGTTGAGCCTGATATAAGCGTTATTTGCGACAAAAGAAAACTCACAGACCAGGGCTGTAACGGCGCCCCCGACTGGGTCATTGAAGTTGTTTCTAAAAGCACACAGAACAGAGATTACGGGATTAAGCTTTTTAAATACTCTAATTCCGGTGTGCGGGAATACTGGGTTGTAAATCCCATGACGAGTACTGTCAATGTCTTTGACTTTGAACATAACCAGGAAAGTAAGCAATATTCTTTTGACGAAGAAATTCCTGTGTGCATTTATGAGGATTTTAGCATACAAATATCGGAGTTATTAAAATAATCATTCCTACCCCTTAACACTCCCCAGCGCCACCCCCTGCACAATGAACCGGGACAGGAACAGGTACACAAGAATCACCGGAAAGATGGAAAATGCAATCATCATATACACCTGCCCCATATCGAATTTCAGGAAATCGGCACTTCGAAGCTGTGCAATCAGAATCGGCAGTGTCTTTTTCTTCTCATCATGGAGAATCAGTGCCGGCACAAAATAATTGTTCCAGCTGCTGACAAAGGTAAAGATTGCCTGTACCGCAATGGCTGGCTTCATCATGGGAACCACAATGATATTAAAAACGCGAAACTCCCCGGCGCCGTCAATCCGGGCCGCCTCTATCAAAGACAGCGGCAGGGTGCTGTCCATGTACTGCTTCATATAGAAGAATGTGACAGGGGCTGCAATGGTGGGCACAATCAGCGGCAGAAAGGAATCCTCCAGATTCATCCTTGCCACCAGCTGTACAAATCCCAACGCCGTCACCTGGGTGGGAATTGCCATCACCATCAGGATAAATGTGAACATAAATTTCTTCATTTTAAATTCATAGGCGTGGATGGCATAGGCTGTCATGGTTGAAAAATACGTACTGAATACGGCGCAAAGGGTGGACACCATCAGGCTGTTTATCATACCAGTCCACACCGGAAGTGTCCCCGCCAGCAGATTTTTCCAGTTGTCATAAAGGTGCACACCGGGAAACGGTGAAAAACCGGCTTTTAAATCTCCGTTGGATCTGGTTGCATTAATCAGTAATACATAGAACCAGAACAAGCATAAGAAAGTAATCAAAACCAGCACCGTATAGGCAATTCCCCTTCTCACGCCCAGGCTCACACCATTTTTCAATTTACGGGTATTTTCTTTCTTCATGAATTCACCTTTCCTTTTCTTTGGTATTTGAAATCCGGTATACCACAAGGCTTAAGATTCCTGTGAGCACAAACAGAACCACAGACAGCGCACCGCCCAATCCGTAATTTTTGCTGAACAGCTGCTTATTCAAAAACATAATCAGCGTCATGGAGGAGCGCACCGGGTCCCCGGAACCGTTGGTCAATACCTGAGGAACATCGAACATCTGCAGTCCGCCGATTAAGGAGGTAATCAGCACATACACCAGTATGGGCCGAAGCAGTGGTAAGGTTATCCGGTAAAATACCTGTGTGGAAGTGGCTCCGTCCACCTCCGCCGCTTCAAACAGAGACGTATCCACCCCCATCATTCCTGCCATCAGAAGAATCGTGGTATTTCCAAACCACATAATAAAATTCATGAACGCCACCAGTCCCCTGGTGGACCATACATTGGACAGAAACTGGTAAGGCTCCTTGAATATTCCCAGCTGCATCAACAGGGAATTGATGGGGCCGCCATCCGAAAATAAAGTAAAAAACAGCATGGCAAAGGCGGATGCCATAATCAGATTGGGCAGATAGATTACCGTCTTAAAAAATCCCGCTCCCTTAAGCCGCAGCCGGGGATTGGAAAACCATGCACCCAAAAGCAGAGAAACAAGAATCTGCGGAACAAATCCCAGTACCCACATAATCAATGTATTTTTTGCATAAATCCAGATATCCCCATCCGAAAAAATGGCTTTAAAATTGCGAAGGCCAATGAAATTCGGCCCCACCTGGGTAAGTCCGGAACGATAATTCTCAAAAAAGCTGTTATAGACCGTCGTTATCAACGGAATCAGTGAAAATCCTATGTAAACCAGCACAAAAGGAAGAAGAAAAATATACCCCCATTTCCGGTACCTCATTACCTTACTTTTTCCTGTACCTCTCATATACATTTGCCTCCTTTTTGCAGGGCGGAGCCGGGAAACCCCAACTCCGCTTCGCTGCGTTTGGGTAGCGCATACCCTCCCTATCGCTCGGCTTCGGGAAACCCCAACTCCGCTTCGCTGCGTTTGGGTAGCGCATACCCTCGCCTACTGCTCGGGTATGCTTATTTCTGGATATTTTTCTGTTACGCCTTTGTAGAAGAGCTCCAAGGCTTCCTCCAGAGTGGCATTTCCGTCAAAGTAATTGTTCATGGCTGTCTGGAACTCCTCGTTGCATCCCTGGTCATAGATGGAGGAGCTGTTCATCACAATATTTCCAACTCCCGCACAATACTTAGGCAGTGGATTCTGTCCGCCCAATACCTTGCTGGCCTTGCTGGCGTCTGCCGCCATCTTTTCCATAGCCGGCACATTGTTGACGAAATCGTTATCGGCAACCACAATATCAGTCATAATCTCCTCGTCGGTGGTCAGCTTCAGCATAATATCCTTTACCAGACTTTGGTTATCCGTGCCTGCTGTTGCACAAATCCAGGTTCCGCCCCAGAAATAGCTCTGGGGGCCTTCGGTTGCCGCCCATCCGCCCTGGCTGGCAATACTGCCCTGGGTGTCGGCAGCCATGGAAAAGTCCACAAACCATGCCGGTCCGAAATAGCAGAATACATTGCCGTCCGGATAGAAGCCTTTGGACCAGTCATCGCTCCACAGCTCATAGGTGCCGGTCTGGCCTGCGTCCACCATCTCCTTGGACAAGGTTACCCAGTTCATGATATTGTCATCAATGTTGAGTTTTCCGTCCTCCACCCATTTGCTGGTCACATTGTTGGAGAAGGTACGATAGGTATCCACTGCGGAGGATGTGATGTGATAGCCCTTATCCGCCATGAGCCCTGCCGTCTTCTGGAAGGTCTCCCAGTCTGCTACCGCTTTCTGTACCTCATTGGGATCATCCGTTCCCAAAACCTCCTTGGCAATATCTCTCCGGTATACCAAAAGGCCCGGACAGCCCTGCCAGGAGACTCCCTTCAAATCACCCTTGGAATCCGTAACGATTTCCTTGGTATACTGATACTGGTTTGCCAAATCTGCATCCGTAATGCCCAGGTCTGCAATCTTCATGGCATAATCCGTATCCACATATTTTAGTGCATAATCTGCCTCCACCAGGAAAATATCAATCTTCTCATCCGCAGCTGCATCTGCCTGCTTTAACAATGCTTCATCCAGATTATTCTGGTAGGCATTGTCCTTGCTGGGGGTGATATTCCATTTTACGGTGATATCACCGATGGCGCCCGTGGTGCCGTCCACCTCCTCATAGCCCGGATAGTGGTCTGTGATGCGGCTCTTGAATTCCTCATTCCAGCAATAGATATTCAATACCTGTCCTTCCTCACTCTCAGTTTCTGTTTCCGCTTCCACTGAGGTTCCCGTCTCTTGCCCTGCATCGTCTTTTACTGCATCACTGCCCGTTGCCTGCGCACCGTCCTTTGCACTGCCGCAGCCTGCCAGCATGGTAACAATCATGGTTGCTGCCAAAATTGCGCTTACTGATTTTTTCTTCATTTTGATTCCTCCCGATTCATTCTTTGAAATCCGTTTCCAGAAACCCTACTGTTTTACCTTCAAACACTTCTCCTGCCACTGTTATCTGCTGTATCACTTTTGTTTTGGGCTTTTCAATCAGGTCGATGAGACTTTTTGCAGCGTCGGCGCCAATTTGCCTGGTGTTCTGGCGCAGGGTGGTCAGCTGAGGCTCCAAATGCCGTCCGATACGGATACCGTCATATCCGGCAATGGAAATATCCTCCGGAATCCGAAGTCCTTGCTCCTTGATGGCATTGATGCCTCCGAAGCTTGCAAAATCATCCGGATAGAGAATACAGGTTGGCCTCCTAGCCAGCCTTAAAAGCTCCTGTGTCTCTGAAAAAGCAGCCTGCGTATCCCGATAAGCGGCCTCTCTGACGTATGCATCCGGAATGGTAAGCCCCAGCTCCTCTGCCGTCCGGTAGAAGGAGGATAACCGGTTTTGGGTGACGGAGGAATCCGCCCCGTGTATGTATGCAATTCTACGGTGTCCCCTTTCATAGACAAAGGTAAGAAGGTCCTTCATTCCCTTTACATTATCCGACATGACGGCAATCCTGTTGTGAAACAGATGGTCAATGGTCACCAGGGGAATCTTACTTCGAACCAGCTCTGTCACCTCCGGGTCATAAAAGTCAATACAGGCAATGACCACCCCGTCAAACCCCCGGTGCCGCACATGCTCCAGATAAGACATTCTGTTCTCCCGGGTCTTGCAGCAGTTGATAAAGGTAATATCATATCCCTTCTGCTCCGCCGTCCGCTTAAAGCTGTCCAACACGTAGGAAAAATAATCGTGGGTCAAACCGCTCTGAGCATCGTCCACAAACAAAACTCCCAGATTCCAGGTACGGTTTGTCTTTAATGCCTTTGCCGCGGAATTGGGGAAATATCCCATTTCCTTGGCCACCCTTTGAATCTGTGCCTTTGTCTTTTCGCCAATGTCACTGTGATTGTTCAGCGCTTTACTGACGGTTGCTACGGATACTCTGCAGTCTGCCGCAATATCCTTCAATGCTACCATGACTCTTCCTCCCATGTACAACTTAATCGTTTTCGCGCTCTCACTATATATTATTCTGAAAATAATTTCAATATGCTTTCTTTTACCTTAACACAACCTTAATATTTTTCTATATTTTCACTTCTATTTTCTTAACACCGTCTTAACAGACACTTTATCTTAGCAATGTTTTGGCATCACTCTTATTGACTTTTACTTAATCGTTTTCTATATTCATTTACAGGAAATACATTTTCAAAAGGAGGTTCTCAATGAAATTTGGATATTTCGATGATGAGAAAAAAGAATATGTCATAACTACTCCAGAGACACCGCTTCCCTGGATTAATTACCTTGGCTGTGGTGAATTTTTCAGTCTAATCTCCAATACCTGCGGAGGATATAGCTTCTATAAGGACGCCAAGCTGCTTAGGCTGACCCGGTATCGCTATAATGACGTTCCCACAGACGGAAATGGAAAATATTTTTACATAAAGGATAAGGACACCATATGGAACCCTGGATGGCAGCCTGCAAAGACTCCCCTGGATTCCTATGAGTGTCGTCACGGCTTAGGCTACAGCCGCTTCCTCTCCTCCAAAAATGAGGTGGAAGCCGACCTTATTATCTTCGTACCCAGGGAGGATTCCTGCGAAATCAAACGCATCACACTGACCAACCATTCTTCCGAAGCCAAGGAATTGTCCCTCTTTTCCTATGTGGAATGGTGCCTCTGGAACGCTGACGACGATATGAAGAATTTTCAGAGAAATTTAAGCATCGGAGAGGTGGAGGCAGAAGGCTCCTCCATCTATCACAAGACAGAATACCGGGAGAGGCGCAATCACTATGCCTTTTCTTTCGTAAATTCTAAAGTCTGTGGCTTTGACACGGACCGGGACGCATTTCTTGGGCCATATCGCAGCACCAACGCCCCTCTGGCGGTG
>CAPNGW010000113.1 GCA_948665105.1 uncultured Lachnospiraceae bacterium | reverse complement strand
CATCCGGGGTTACCTCCCGGTTGCCAAGTCCCGCCACCAGCACCGCCACGGGAGCCTCTTTTTTGGGAAGAAGCCGCTCCAGGATTTTTGCCAGCTGCATGGAAATCTCACGGTGGTAATCCTCATCCTGCTCACTCATATTGGGAGCCTCCAGTGTAATGTAGCTGCCCTTGGGCTTTCCCATTATTTTTGCACCGTTTTCCGTCTCAATGAACACATTGGTAATCTTGATTTCGCTTTCCGGAATTATTTCCTCCTCCACCCGGACACCCTTGATTTCTACGTTATCTTCCTCAAATTTTTCCCTGGTTTCCAGCGCCAAATCTGTCCTTACCTGAAATTGTCCCATGTCTGCTCCTCCAATGTACGTTCTCCAAAGGTTACAGTTCACTCCGCGCCATTCGTCAGCATCCTTATGCAAGCATAAATTAATCTGGATACGACTGACGAGTGCACTGTAACCTCCAGAGTATTTTTTGCAAAAAAAACCAAAATATGTATTGACAGAAACTATTTTCTGGCCTAAAATAAATGAGTATGTTTACATTAGAACGTCCGTGTCCGGCTTTAATGAAACAATCGAATACGAAAAACCATTTTGGAATGGAGGTGTAGGGATTGGCTAACATTAAATCAGCAAAGAAGAGAATTCTGGTGACAGAAACCAGAACTGCTCGTAACAAAGCAATCAAGTCTAAGGTTAAGACAGCGATTAAGAAAGTGGATGCTGCTGTTACTGCTCAGGATAAGGAAGCTGCTAAGGCTGCACTGCTTGCCGCTACTTCTGAGATTAACAAGGCTACTACCAAGGGTGTGTATCATAAGAATACCGCATCCCGGAAGATTTCCCGTCTGTCTAAGGCTGTTAACGACATTGCGTAATAGATGAACAGGACAAGAACCCCCAATCCCGTCAGTTGGGGGTTCTTTTTTATTCTTCTTATTGCTATAACGCTGTGCTCTTCTTGGGAATAACAAGCTCAGATACATCCACTTTTTCCAGCTTCAAAAGTTCAATTTTCTTATCAACGCCGCCTGCATAACCGGTGAGACTGCCGCTTGCGCCCACCAACCGGTGGCAGGGAACAATAATGGAAATGGGATTGTGCCCCACCGCGCCGCCCACAGCCTGGGCTGACATATGTGGAATCCCCTTCTCTTTTGCGACCCGGGCCGCTATTTCTCCATAGGTTATGGTCTGCCCATAAGGGATGGTAAGCAGAATTTCCCACACTGTCATGCGAAATTCGGTATCCGAAAAGGCTATATGGGGCGTAAAATCCGGTTCTTTCCCCTGAAAATACAAATCCAGCCATTTTTTTGCTTCCTCAAAAACCGGGAGTTTTTCTGCCTCATAATGTTTCGGCAGATTTGCGCCAAAATACTTCTGGCCGTCAAACCACAGTCCGGTGATTCCCCTTTCGCTGCCTGCCATGGTCATATCGCCCAGGGGTGATATGTACGTATCAATATAAATCATCCTTGGTTCCCTCCTGTTTTCAAATATCTGCCGTTCACACGTCATAACCAAATCCCCCTCTCCATTTTGGGTAATATATATGGGCTCTTTGATGACGGTTACTTGTAAACCCCTTACTTCAATTTTTGTTACCACAAATAGGACAGCGTATCCATTCAATTTTCATATTCTAATCTCCTTTTATAATTTCGCATATAATATATTAACACTACGATAAATGACAAGCTTTGGGCAACTGCTATTCTCACAACCTGTAGTTCGTCTACGCCTGTATCAGATATTACGTGAAAAATATTAACAATTGTGTTGTTTACAAAATGGTCGCTCATACTCATATATAAACTGCCTGTCATTTTTGTAAGAATACAAAATTTAAAGCCAATAATGCCCGAAGTAATTATCAGCATAATCATATTTGCAAGAAGTCCACTCACCCCAATCATTCCATCGCAATAGCTTCTGATAGGAGCCATAATATGCCATATACCAAATAAACCAGAAGAGATTATCGCACTTGCAATAAATGAATATTTATGTTCGAACATTTTTAGAAACAACCCTCTAAACAAGCCCTCTTCCATAATCACATTGATGATATTACCAATAATACAAATAATAAAGAAAATTAAAGTTGTCTGATTACCAATATTTCCATCAATAGCATAAGCACTTACATAAATTTGAACCATTGCAAATTTGTTATGAATAACAAGGATAAGTATTTCAACTATATAGGCTACTGTAAACACTAACAACCCAAATCCAAGTCCTTTAAGCAAATTGCGTAATACACTATTTTTTTCAAATCCTATGTCTTTTAGATTCATGCCATATATTTTTGCAACAGCATAAAAAATCATAATACCTACAAGTTTGTGAATGAAAGCCTCACCCCAAAATGTCTGGTCTGTTCGTAATACAAAATATTCAAAGCCACGAAATGCAAAGCATAAAATATAGATTAGCAATACAATAAAAATTATTTTGCTTTTCTTGTTCAGCATATTATAATTCCCCTTTACGAAGTTACATTTTCTACTCTTTTTTAATAATTTGGATAAGTTTATTAATTTCATCTGCTTCTTGTTTCATATGCAGTATATTTAAAACAATTGAGATTACATATATTACAATGCTCATTAGGACAAGAACCAAAAGCGGCGTGCTTGTATACCAGTTGAAGATTGTTCCAAATAGCAGTGATAAAGCGACAGCCAAAACAATTTCCATTGCAATCTCAATTACGAAATACTTTATTTCGATTTTACACATTAACAAAAGTATCAAATGTACAACAACATTTAACAAAAATACTTGAAAAACTGTTTTAACACAAAGAAATTCCGCATCATAAAGAGTTGCAATAATTGAAAGCAATACCAAAGAAAGTCCTGTTGTTGCAAAAATATTAATAAAACCTTTTTTCATATGCTTGTTTCTCCTCTCAATGCTTTTTTTATTTCGCTTAAATAGTTACGGTTAATATAAACTCGTTCACCATTTTTTAGTGTTGCTTCCATCCTGCTATTAAAAATCGGTTTAATACTATCCATGTAATGTATATTTAAAATGCACGATTTACTGATTTGAACAAAACCATATTTTTTCAGTTGCTCTATAAGCTGATATAAACGGAAATCTGTATGATAAACTTCTTTTTCAAGATAGACAAATATTTGTTTATCGACACTTTCTATATAATAAATATCGGAGGCATTTACCATTCGCTCTATACCGTCATTATCACATTTAATCTGCATATCAACGGATTTCAGCAGCTTTACAATACGTTGGAGATTTTCTTTGTCTTTGCCATATTTAATAATCACTTCAATATCGGCACAAGATAAATCCTGTTCTAATTTAATTATCATCAAGGCATCCCTCCTTGCAAAAATTATATCAAAATTCGCTCAATAATTGAATGTGCTTATAGCCGAAATACATTTTTTAACTACCAACATACAGCATAAAGGCGACAGAGCCTTCACACCCTGCCGCCATGTTGTCTATGCGTAAATGATTTCCTCGTTTACAATCTCATCGCACAAGTCCGTATGTTATATATATCACCCACTGTACCTTACAATCAAAAGCTCCACCGCCATCCGGTCGTTCATATTACCGGTTTTCACGGCCTCCTCGGTCTCCACGCAGTCCGTAACGGCCTTAAGAAGCCGGTCTCTGGTGAAGCTTTTGGCCTGGCCCTGGCTGCGCCTTAAGGCAAATTCGGGAACGCCAGCCTTCTGGGCAATAAACTTGTTATCGTGGCCTTTGCCGCTTAACTCCTTTACCTGTAAAAGAATTTGAAACTGCCGGGCAATAAGGAACAAAATCCGCATGGGAGGCTCCCTTAACGCCAGCAAATCGTAATACAGATCCAGAGCTTTTTTCTGGTTCTTCTCGGCGATGGCGTTGACCATATCAAAGATTTTGTTGGTGGTCTGCTGGACGCAGACGGACTCCACATCCCCAAGGTCAATGACGTCCTTATCCATACAATAGCATAAGAGCTTCTCCAGCTCCTTGTCGATGTATTCCATGTCGGTGCCTGTGGTTTGCAGGAATTTCTGCATGGTGGCCTGAGTGATATTTTTCTGCTCCCGCTTTAGTCTTGTGAGAATCCACTGAATCAGAACCTGCTCACTCTGCCTGGTGAATTCTGCCACCCGGCCTGCAGCCTTGACATTTTTAAACATTTTACTGCGTTTGTCCACCTCTTCCTCCACGAACACAAATACCGCCGTGGGTGAGATGGCTTTCATATATTCGGCCAGCTCCTCGCCGGCGGACTTAAAGAGGCCGCTGTTTTCAATAAGAATCAGGCGGCGGTCTGCGAAAAAGGGCATGGTTTCCGCCAGGTCAATGATTTCTCCGGGACGGATGTCCTTGCCCTCAAAGGAAGCGCTGTTCATGGTGTCCTCTGGTGGGATAAGGGCATTTCGCAGCTTATCACGGTATTGCTTCTTTAAGTAGGCCTCCTCACCGTATAAGAGATAGACCGGGGCGAAGGCTCCAGCCTTGATGTCTGCGTCTATGGTTTTCATATGGGTTTGGGTTCTCCTATCGTTCTTCGGTTTTGTAGACGGTGTATTCCCCGCAAATCCTTGGGAGTGGCAACACCTGTAATAAGCATATCACAATTTGGCCTTAAGGAACAGCTTTTTCGCCCAACGCCGGATTAAAATCCCTTTCTATATTTTGCTACCTTGCCGGCATCTGAAAGCCCATAAGTGCCTTGTTCAGATAATCGTTAAAGGGTTTCATGATTCGGAAAAGCTCTGCTGCCTTTGCAAGAAATGCTTCTGCCTCCTTCCATTCTTCATCCTTTAACGGATATTCCAGATACCAGCTCTTACATTTTAAGTATTCCCCTTGGGGATGTTCCTTGTCATATCCCGAAGGGACATTCTTTAATGCTGTTCCCTGCACAGTAAAATATTTTTCAAACTCTGGCTCATGGATAATCCTTTCCCATTCCTCACCATTTCGCGCAATATAATCCCGTATCATCGTTGTTGCGTCCTTGAACATATCCGCAAACAAGCCGCCTCCTAAAAAAGACTGATTGCCGGGCTTTATCATAAGATAATATCCCACAGGGACAGGCAGCTTACCCTTAGAGGAAATATGCGCGCGGAAGGCAGGATTGTAGGGTGATTTGTCACGACTGAAGCGGGTGTCTCTTACCAGCTTAAAGGTAAGGTCCTTGGGATTGTTATGTAAAATGCTGCTGTCAAACTTTCCGATTTCCAGCATCAAAGACTGCAGCAGTCCTTCAAACTCAGCATTTGCTTTTTTGTACTCTTCCTTGTTGGCATGATACCATTCACGGCTGTTATTCATACTCAAGGCCGATAAGTAATCCATAATTAACTGGGTATTCATAATCTGTCATCTCCTTTACGAATTCTTAATAATGGAAAGCTGGGTGGAATCTAAAAATTCCTGTATCATATGCTTCGTGCGTTCAGGGGATTGGTAGGGCTTACAGAAGGAAAAATCCTGTGATAAATCGTCAATATCCTCCATAGCGCTTTTCACATCAAGCATGGTCTTAACAGGAATTTCTGTGGCCTTCATATAATCCAACTGCAACGGGTTTATTCTATGGCTTTGTATTGCATAATTCACCCTGTCTTTACATCTGCATCCTCCGCTGCCATATTCTCCGCAATACTGTCCTAGAAAATCTGCCATTTTTTTGCGTATCCGGGACAGCCGCTGACGATACGTTTCCGGGCTCATTTCCAAAATATCCCCTGCTATGCGGCTGTCAACCTTAAACATTGTGCCCAATATGAAGATGCACCTGCTTTCCGTATCAAGGCATTGCAGCATCACATTGGTGCAAGACATTTTCAACTCCTCCGCCAAAATATCCTTTTCCACATTCTGGGTTAAATCCGGCACATCCTCTATTTTTCCGTTTTCAATATCATTCCCATAGTACTCAAAGCTCAACGGATAGTGGGCAAACATATGCTTTTTATAGTTTTTCAGATGATTCACCGCAATGCGAAATACCCAGGTTGTAAATGAGCTGTCACCTCTGAAAGAGGACAGGTGGGTAATCATTTTCAGCAGAATGTCCTGGGCAGCATCCTCGGCGTCTGCAAATGTGCCCAGCATCCGCAGGGATAAATTAAATACAAGGTCCTGGACACCTGCGACAAGGGTTTCAAGGGCTTCTTTATCCCCTGCTGTGGCTTTATCAACGAAAGCCTGTAATTCTTCATTGGTTTTATTATTCATAGATTTTTACCTCCTGTTTAATTAGACAACGCACCCTTGTCTGTGTGACAGAAAAAATTTATTTTTTATTTAAATCCTCTCTGATTCTATTATAATCCTTCGTAATATGAGATATCAAGTCAATCAACGGCCTTGTTGCAACTGTTCCCTCACCCAGACTCCCTTCTCATCGCCGCCCACTGTAATCTGGCCGCCTTCCATGGTATAAAAAATCCGGCTGTTCTGGGCTTCTATCCGCTCTATGGCCTCCTCCCCCGGATGGCCGTAGCTGTTCTTCCTGGCACAGGATACCACGGCCGCACCAGGCTTCAGTGCAGTCAGCAAAGCATCGCTGTTGGAGCCGTCGGAGCCATGGTGGCTGGCCTTATATAAGTCCACCTGCCCCTGTCTGTAGCGCTCTGCCAGCCTTTTTTCTGCCCCTGTGGAAATATCCCCGCCGAATATGGCAGTGAGATTGGGAGAATCCATGTACAATACCATGGAAGCGTCGTTCCGGTCAGCCTCCTCCTGCCATGGATAGATGCAGGTGAGGGTAAGCCCCTTGCTTTCCACAATGTCTCCCTCCTCAAGATAAATCACCTCCGTTCCGTACTGCTCAGCCAGTTGACACAGCTCCTCCCACGCCTCATCCCTGGGAATCCACCGGCTGAGAAACAGATGCGCAATGGGAAATCCCCTCTCCCACGCCTCCTTTAAGCCGGAAATATGGTCCTTATCTGCATGGGACACAAACCAGCCGTCAACCCTTTTCACGCCGCGATATTTCAGGAAGGGCAAAATCCGGTATTCCCCCACCTGCTTCTCATCGGTACTGCCACCGTCTATGAAAAAGCTATGGCCGTTCTCAGCCTGTATGTAGATGCCGTCTCCCTGGCCCACATCCAGAAAGCAGACATGAAGCCCTAAATTGGGGCGGTAAAATACCAGTATGCTCAAAGCCCCAAGGACAACAGCCAGAGGCAGAATTCTCCGAATCCAGGGTACTGCCGCCCATCCTACAGCTGCCTTGGCCCTCCTTTCTGTAATCCCTCCCCCTGCCTGCAAGGCGTCCTCTCCTTCCCTTAAATTCCTCCAATGAAGCAGCTTAAGCGCCGCCACCAGAACCACATAATATGCTACCATCATCCAAATCTTTGGCTGTCCGGTAATCTTAACGGCTCCCGGTAATCCTTCAA
>CAPNGW010000112.1:7125-7422 GCA_948665105.1 uncultured Lachnospiraceae bacterium | reverse complement strand
CGATATTTCCCGGCATGGTGGCCCCGTCATGGGTGAGCTCTCCCAATACCTTCAGCCGGCCCATGGCCTTCTTAATGTGAATCTCCTGGCCGTCATACACGGCAATTCCAGCCGAGTCATAGCCCCGGTATTCCAACCTGGACAATCCGTCCAAAAGAATCGGTGCAGCCTGTTTTTTTCCGATATATCCTACTATTCCACACATGTTTTGCTCCTTTTACTAAAAATCTTTTCGTATCTGTCCGTAATATATTCCCAGCTGTAGTATTTTTCAATCCGCTGCTTTGCACGGCTGCA
>CAPNGW010000112.1:0-7115 GCA_948665105.1 uncultured Lachnospiraceae bacterium | reverse complement strand
ACAAAATAGGAGCCGCCTGAGCCGTTCCTACATAGCCTGTAATTCCACACATACATGATTCCTCCTGTCTTTGCTGTCATTCTCAAGATGCTTCCCGCTCCCACAGCCCACGCCAGTAAGCCGGGTTCATGGTGCGTTTCAATATGGCCTTCCTGCTCATACTCTGGTACTTCCTTCCGGCCCGGTAGCCCAGATACTTCCAGCCACTCTGCCAAATCAGAGGCACTAAAAGCCAGGGCCTCTTGATTTTCACAAGATGGCGGGCCGTATTCTTCACCATGCGGATACCCTCGGATTCGGATGGGATGCCTCTAAATACCTCCGGATGCTGTACCTGGGACACAGCCAAATCGAAATTCCGCCGGTACTGCTGCTGTGCCGAATAGTCGTGGGAATGCAATACCACTGCTTCCGCCGCATAGCCAATCCGGTATCCCGCCAGAACCGCATGCCCTGCATAAATCATGTCCTCATTAAATATGGTATGCGCCGGGAAGCCCTCCAATTCCCGGAAAATATCCCGCCGATAGGCCGCACAGACATTGGAGCAGAAAAATGTCTTAATCCCAAGGGCTGGGATATCCTCTTTTGATTTTATCCGATCCCGGTCAGGATAGTTGAAGCTGCGGGTGTAGGCCTCTATGGGACTGCAATCCTCTCTGGCCTGCTGTCTGGCATAAACGGCGGCCACATCCTGCTCCCGGAAGGGGGCCAAAAGCCGCTCCACCAGAAATTTATCCTGGGGCAGAGCATCCTGAGTCATACAGATAAAATAAGAGGCCTGTGATTTCCCCACCGCCAGGTTCCGTGTGCCTCCGTGATCAAAGCCCTCCTTGGACACGTGAAATATTTCCAAAGGGATGGTCATCTTCTCTAGGCATTTGCGGACACTCTCTGTCTGTAGATACTCCTCCCACAGTCTTTCTTCCGTGTTGACCAGGATTATCTGATGCACAACAAAAGTCTGCTCCTGCAATTTTTGCAGGAGCAGACACAACGTATGGTCTGGTTTATATACTGGTATGATAATATCAACTGTTGGCTTTTCCATAGGCAATCCTACTTTCGTCCTGGCAGCGCCTTGTTGCTGCCGGAGGCAGAACTCATACACCACACCCCTTTATGGGGCATCATTCCGGTCCTTTCCGGTTGCGTTTACGATATAATCGCTAATCCTCTGTACCTCATCGCTGACCGTGTATTCTTCATTCTCAAACAGGAAGGTGTGGAGTTTCTCCACGTTGCTGGCCAAATCCAGAGGAATGACACAATAGGTTGCCTCAGGCATATTCATGCCGGGATCCTTGTCGAAGGGAAAGCCCCCATTTTCACCTAAGTTATAGCTGAAGGTATCCTTTGCCAGCAATAAAAGATCCGCACTACTGAAGCTGGTCTGAATCAACGGGAAAATCTCGTCAATCACTGCATTGATGGTCTTGAGGTCAGATTTCAACGCTTTATTCACCATCTTCTCAATCACTTCCCGCTGACGCTCAGTACGCTTGAAGTCATCCCCGGCGGTATACCGTACACGGGCATAGGAAGTTGCCTGCACGCCGTCCAAATTATAGACGCCGCCTCCCCACAGATAATTGGCGGGCTTGCCAGTGACTCTGGCAACCTCCTCAATGTAGCCATTCATATACTCGGCCTCTTCGTTGCTAATCTCAATCTCCACACCGCCCAAAAGATCAATGGCATTGGCTACGGCGTTAAAATCCACGGTTACGTAATCTGTAATGTCCAAATCCAGATTCACATTGAGCATGTTAACCGCCTGCTGAGGTCCTCCGTACGCATAGGCTGCATTGGCCTTGTTGTAGCCATCGTTATCCGTCATATTCAAGTATGTATCACGGTATACGGACAGCATCTTCACTTCCTTTGTATCCTTGTTGATACTGGCTACAATGATGACATCGCTATTGCCCTGGCTGAGATTGCCATTGGAACGGTTGTCCAATCCAAACATGGCGATGGTGGTATACTTATCGAGCTTCTCCTTAACATCCGGCTGCATCAGATTAATCTCAATCTCATCCCGCTCCAGCTTTGCACCGCTGTTAATCTTAGACATCTTAAGGCTCACCCAGAGAGCAGCCAGAACAATCAGGAGAACGAGAATCTCAATGATAAATATAATAACCTTAACTTTGCGCCTCTTTTTACTGGAGCCCCGCCTCTTACCGGAAGGCCGTTGTTTACTTGCTGTTGCCATTTCATTTTCCTCTCATTTAATACGCATTTTTATTGATAAAACCTTTGAATGCCGTCAGAAACAAAATCTTGATATCCAAACCCACGGTCCAGTTTTCAATATAGTACAAATCGTGCTCAATCCGCTTCTTAATGGAGGTGTCCCCCCGGTACCCGTTGACCTGGGCCCATCCGGTCATCCCCGGACGTACCTGGTGCTTAATCATATAGCGGGGTATCTCCTCCCGGAACTTCTCCACAAACTGGGGCCTCTCCGGCCTGGGGCCAATGAGACTCATATCCCCTTTCAGCACATTGAACAGCTGTGGAAGCTCGTCGATGCTTGTCCTGCGGATAAGCTTTCCGATTCCGGTGATTCTGGGGTCATTCTGCACCGTCCAGCCCTTCTGTTCCTGCTTCTCTTCCTGTACCTGCATAGAGCGAAACTTATACATCTTAAAAGGCCGGTTGTGACGCCCCACCCGCTCCTGAGCGAAAATCAGCGGTCCCTTGGATGTGGCCTTAATCAAAAGAGCTGTAAGCAGCATCAACGGCAAAAACACAATGATACAGACCAAAGAGCCCACAATATCCATCCCCCTCTTCACAAAAGCGTTGAAGGTGTTGGTCAGAGGCACATAGCGGATATTGATAACCGGAAGTCCCAGCAAATCCTCTGTGTAGGGCTTTGTGGGAATGATATGGTTGTAGTCGGGGATAAACTTGGTGTGCACACCGGATTTCTCACATAACGCCACAATGTGCTCCAGCTTGTAATACTCCTCCAGGCCCAGAGTAATGGCAATCTCATCCAGGTGATTGTCCGGCAGAATCACGAACAGGTTGTCGATGCGGCCGATAACCTTGATTCCCCGGTACATGGTGCCCCGCTCAATGTTGTCATCCAGAATCCCCCGGACATTGTAGCCCCACTGAGGGTTCTGGCGAATACGGTCAATGTACTCCTCCGCTGCCCGGGAATACCCTACCAGCAGGATGTGCTTTAAGTTATATCCTTTTTTGCGAATGTTGCGAAGGATCCGCCGAATAATATTGCGCACCAGCACGTCGAGAAACACGTTAAGCACGTAGAAATAGAGTATCATTTCACGGGAAAAATCCCCCATCTCCACCGGAACTTCCCGAAGGGCGTACCGTATCACAGTGCTGTCCAGAAGGAAGAGTACGCTGAATATAATGACAAGACCTACCGTATTGGCCTTGAACACATTCCAGGCCTCCAGCCTCCGCCCCTGCACCCGCTTGGGAGCATACAGGTTAAAGGCATAGTATAACAATACGAAGACCGGGATAATAACAATGAGCGCTCCCGTATATACTTCTGCCGGCAATGCGCCTTCCGATGTGGACAGAATACCGCTTTTGAATTTCAACCACCAGGCCAGAAGATAAGCTGCCACAGTCACCATGGCATCAATCACCACATGAAGCCGGTTGAAATGCTGTTGATTATCCTTAATCATCTTATCACCTATTACATCTTACATCAACCGTGTCAGGAAAACAATTCATATTTTCTTAAAATTTTCTTAACCGGTTTGAGATATTTTTCCATAGCTCCAGCTGAATCCTCCAGTAAACTCCAAAATTTTTCCGTCGAACAGGCACTTTAAACTCCTTTTTGCACAAGCGAAATCCTTCAGAAATCCCCTGCCGGAACTCTTTGCCCAAATGCTTCCGGGAAAAGAAGATAAATTTCAGCAATATTCCCACTGCCAGCAGGGGACTGTTCAAAATCAGCTGGAGGGCAGGCATGTTTTTGTAGGCCACATAGAGACTGTTTCTGGCAGACAGGCGCACTTTAAACTCATTGTGTACCGAGCCTGTGGTGGCGCTTCCCATATGGTACACCCGGGCCTCCGGCACAAAGTAGCTGCGATAGCCGAAAATATTGGCACGATAGCCCATATCGATATCTTCCAAATAAGCAAAATGCCGCTCATCAAAATATCCGATTTTATCAAACACTTCCTTTCGGTAAATGGCCGCTCCGGCGCAGGAGGCAAAAATCCTCTCCCTGCGCATGTACTGCTTATCCTGCCCCCCTTTTCCCCGGGCAAAGGCCCAGCCCAGCGCACAATAATAGTCCCCGGCATCATCTATAAGCTGGCGGTTATGGTAGTCCAGCATTTTCGCCTGGCAGGAAAAGCAATCCGGACAAGACTGTATGCCCCTTAAAAGCTCCGCAACAAATTCCGGCTCCGGCTGGGTATCGTTATTCAATAAAATTACATAAGGGCTGTCCGCTGCGCGGATGCCCTTGTTCACCGCCACACAAAAGCCATAGTTCTTATCAAGAGATATCACCTGTACCTGGGGATACTTATCCCGCAGCCAGGCAAGGCTTCCGTCGGTGGAGCCGTTGTCCACAACGATAACCGCTATCTCCTTGAGGGTCTGCTTCATCAAGGCAGCCAGGCAAACCTCAAGGCAGGACTTCCCGTTATAGTTGGGAATTACAACCGTCACTCTCGGCATGATTCTTATCTCCTTTGGCTTCTTCTCCGGTATACACATTCCGGATAATATACTGAGGCGTATTATTCAGGTTGATATTCATGCGCCCGATATATTCTCCCAGCAGGCCCAGCATCACAAGAATAATCCCATCCAGCAGCAAAATAGCTGTCATCATGGAGCTCCACCCCTCCACCGGCTCCCCGTAAATCAGCTGCTTCAGCACAATATAAAGGCCATAGAGGAAGCCGCCACAGGCTATCAGGGTACCAATCACTGCGGAAAAACGCAAGGGTTTTACGGAAAAAGCAATAAATCCGTTCATCCACACCTTCAGACATTTTATTAGGGTGAAATTGGACTTGCCCTCCTCCCGGGGACGGTGGTCAATATATACGTTGGTAATCCGGTTGGTGCTTCTAAGGATAAGCCCCCAGATATAGGGGAAGGAATTCTTATCCTTCAGCATCTGGTCCACCACAAACCTATCCATGGCAAAGTAGCTGCACAATTTAAGGTGTTTGGGCTTGTCCAAAAGAATGCGGGCCATCCAGTCATTGACCTTGCTTCCGAAATTCTTAAATTTGCTGTGTTTCTTGTGCTCATACTGGCCAAAGGCCACATCCCAGCCTTCTTCCAGCTTCTCCAAAAGCTTTATGGCTTCCTTCGCCGGATTCTGGCCGTCGTCGTCCATGGACACGATGTAATCCCCTGTAGTCACAGAGTAGCCGGCCATCAAGGCGCTGTCCTGTCCAAAATTTTTCGACAGATTCACCGCTGTCACACCCTCATTCTCCCTGGCCAGCCTTTGAATCTCACCCAGGGTATTATCCTTGGGAGATGCGTCATTTACCAGTACAATCTCATATTCGTATTTGTCATTTTTCTTAAAAGCATCGTCTATCTCCGCCACCACATGGGCGATGGTCCGCTCCGAATTGTAGCAGGGAATAACGAAGGACAACTTTTTCATACTACTCCTTACCTATAAAACTCTTTCAGTTTGCTGCACACATAGGAAACATCGCCTTCCTTAATATTATAATGAAGGGGCAGGCGCAGAAGTCGTTCACTCTCCCTGGTAGTATACCTGTCTTCCCCATGAAATATGCCGTATTTTCTTCCGGCGGCCACAGTGTGCAAAGGGATATAGTGAAATACCGCGCCCACGCCCTGCTCCCTTAACCAGGAGATTATGTTGCTGCGCTGCTCAATGTCCTCCGTCTTAATAAAGAACATGTGAGCATTGTGCTCACACCCTTCCGGCACATGGGGAAGTTCAATTCTGCCCTGTAGCGCCAAATCCTTAAGCTCCTGATAGTACTGGCCCCACAGCTTAAGACGCCTGTTGTTGATTTCATCCGCCAGCTCCAGCTGGGCCCAAAGGTAGGCGGCGTTCATGTCGCTGGGCAGGTAAGAGGAACCGAAGTCTACCCAGGTGTATTTGTCCACCTCTCCCCGCCAGAACCTGCTGCGGTCCGTGCCTTTTTCCCGGATAATCTCCGCCCGTTCCCGATTCTCTATATCCCGGATAAGCAGGGCTCCCCCTTCCCCCATGGAGTAATTCTTAGTCTCGTGAAAAGAAAAACAGCCGTAGTCGCCAATACTTCCCAGGGGAGTCCCCTTGTATTTACTCATAACTGCCTGAGCGGCGTCCTCCACCACAGGAAGGTGGTGCTTCCTCGCAACGGCCATAATCATGTCCATCTCGCAGGCCACTCCCGCATAGTGCATGACGCAGATAGCTTTGGTGCGCTCCGTGATGGCTCCCTCTATGAGGTTTTCATCCATGTTCATGGTGTCCGGGCGGATATCCACAAACACAATCCGGGCTCCCCGCATCACAAATGCGTCTGCGGTGGATGCAAAGGTGTAGGAGGGCATAATCACTTCATCCCCCGGCTGTATGTTAAGAAGCAGGGCTGCCATCTCCAGGGCATGCGTACAGGAGGTAGTCAGAAGCGCTTTGGGGGAATGCATTCTCTCCTCCAGCCATGCGTGGCATTGTCTGGTGAAATAACCATCCCCACAAATATGGGCATTCTCTATGGTTTGCTTCATATATTCAAATTCTTTCCCGCTAAAGGGCGGTTCATTAAAATGTATCATACCTTTGTTCTCTTTCCGGCCGCGTGTATGTACAGCCAACTTTCCGAATAATCTTTTCTCTGTTTATCATCCATCTCGGTATACTTTTCAAAGGTCAGCTTCGCCCGCTCCATGGGTATCTCGTCGCATTTGGAGCAGAAGACCTCCTTCTTCCTGGATGCCGCGGTCATGCGTCCGCAGCTGGGACATATAAATATTTTCATCATAAGTTTCACGTCCGCTTTCTTTCATTTTAATGATTCGGGTGTCAAAAGGGGCTTTTCAAAAATGGGATTGGCAAATTGCACAAACTGCATTTTGATTTGCGACTGTGGAGAAGCTTAGAACTTCTT
>CAPNGW010000111.1 GCA_948665105.1 uncultured Lachnospiraceae bacterium | reverse complement strand
GGACAGTATGGCCACCGTGGACTTAAGCACTTCCTCCTCGATAATCTCCGCCAAGGTCTTTAAGGTGGTCTCCTCAATGCCCTTGGCCACATTGACAATCACCTGTCCCTGCTCCACAAAAGGCGCCATACTGTGGGCCGTACTCCTGACATAGATGGAGGGCACGGCCAGCACCAAAAGCTCCCGTCCCCGAACTGCCCCCTCAAGGTCCGTGGTGAACATAATCTCCTTCGGCAGTTTTACACCTGGAAGCTTGGTGGTATGCTCCCGCTTTTCTGTGAGCATCTGTATCTCCGACTCAATGAGAGACCAGACCGTCACCTTGTGTCCATTGGTGCAGAGCACTTTTGCCAGGGCCATCCCCCAGCTTCCGGCGCCAATCACACTCACATTCGCCATGGTCATGCCTCCTTCTTCTTACTTCCAAATTTATTTTCATTTCCTGTCAAAAGCCTCTTGATATTGGCCCGGTGCTTCCACAGCGCCAGCAGGGAAAATACCGCCCCCACCCCATAAATTTCCATCCGGTACTGCTCTGCCATTGGAATGATGCCCGTCTCTCCGAAAATCACCAGCTGGGCGAAAAAGCTTATGGCCACCAGAATGGAGCCCAGAGACACATATCTGGTAATAGCCACCGCTCCCACAAACAGTATAAGGCAAAGGGGTGCAATGGGCAAAAAGCAGGCCAGAATAAAGCCTGACATACAGGCAATCCCCTTGCCGCCCTTAAATTTTAAATAAAAGGGATAATTGTGTCCCAGCACCGCACCGAACCCGGCGTACATCTTAAGCACCTGGACACCTTCCGGGTATTTCTCCCGGAACAGAAGCCAGGCCACCAGGATGGCCAGCATGGCCTTGCTCAAATCCCCCAGGAATGTGACTGCCCCGGCCTTCCAGCCCAGGGTCCTTAAGGTGTTGGTGGTTCCTGCGTTGCCGCTGCCATGCTCCCGGATATCGATATTGTGGGATTTACCGTACAGATAGCCTGTCTGGAACAGACCGAAGGCATAACCGATGGCCAGACAGAGAATACGACTCAACATCATACTAATTTTCCTTCCTTTCCCGAATGATAAACTTAAGGGCCGTTCCCTTGAAACCAAAGGCGTCCCGGATGCGGTTCTCCAGATATCTGGTATAGGAAAAATGCATCAGCTCCTTGTCGTTGACAAAAATAACAAAGGTGGGGGGCTTCACAGATACCTGGGTGATATAGTACAGCCGCAGGCGTTTCCCCTTGTCCGAGGGGGGCTGCTGCATGGCCACAGCCTCCGACATAATCTCGTTGAGTACGCCGGTGCCCACCCTGAGAGTCTGATTCTCCAGTACCACATCAATCAGCTCAAACAGTTTGGGAAGACGCTGGCCGGTCCTGGCTGAAATAAACATAATTTCCGCATAAGGCATGAAGCTTAAGATTTCCCGAATCCGCTCCGTATACCTGTAAATCGTCTTGTCATCCTTCTCTATGGCATCCCACTTGTTCACGGCAATGATGATTCCCTTACCCCGCTCATGGGCAATGCCTGCTATCTTGGCATCCTGCTCGGTAACGCCCTCCACAGCGTCAATCACCAGAATCACCACATCGGCCCGCTCCACTGCGGTCACGGCCCGGATTATGCTGTAGCGTTCAATCTCTTCCTTAATCTTGTTCTTCCGGCGCAGCCCTGCCGTGTCAATAAAGACGTATTCCCGTCCCTGGTATATAATTTCCGTATCGATGGCGTCCCTTGTAGTCCCGGCAATATCCGATACAATCACCCGATCCTCCCCGGTGAGCTTGTTAATCAGGGAGGATTTTCCCACATTGGGTTTGCCAACGATGGCAATCTTGGGGCGGTCATCCTCTGTCTCCTCAGGTACATCCTCGGGGAAATATTTTGCAACCTCCTCCAGCAAATCACCTATCCCCAAGCGGGAGGCTGCCGATACCGGAACAGGCTCCCCAATTCCCAGATTGTAAAATTCGTATACGTCCGGCATAAATTTTTCAAAGCTGTCCACCTTGTTTACCGCCAGTACCACCGGCTTCTGGGAACGGCGCAGCATGTCTGCCACCTTGGAATCCGCATCCACCAGTCCCTGCCGCACATCGGTGATAAAAATAATCACATCTGCTGTGTCCATGGCAATCTGGGCCTGCTCCCGCATTTGGGACAGAATAATGTCCTTGCTCTCCGGCTCAATACCGCCGGTGTCTATCAGTGTGAAAGCCATATTCAGCCAGCTCACGTCCGCATAAATCCGGTCCCTGGTCACACCCGGGGTATCCTGCACAATGGAAATCCTCTCTCCGGCCAGCACGTTAAACAACGTGGACTTTCCCACATTGGGGCGTCCCACAATTGCAACTATCGGTTTACTCATGTTGTTCTCCTTATATCTATTTCAACAAACTTTCCAATAAATGGCGTCCGTTTGATTCTACAATAGTAATGGGTACTTGTAAAGTACTTTCCAGCTCTGCCAGCGTCATATCATCCAGAAAATCCTGCTCCTCCCGGCGCAGCAGGTTACAGGGAAGCAGCAGACGCTCTCCCAAAGGCTTTCCTCTCAGCTGCTCTAAAATGTCCTGCCCGGTCAGAAGGCCGGATACGGTAATCCGCTCCCCGAAAAAGTGGTTTTCAATGGGGTAGATACAGACGGTGCGCTCCGGGAACTGCCGACAAAACCTTTTTACAAGCTCCTCCATATAGGGGGCCGCCAAAAGTCCCGTGGCGATGGAAAGCTTCTTCTGTCCCACCTTATGGCCCAACAGCCCATCAGCCCCCATTCCTTCTTCCCCTTTTGCCTTACTGTCATAATCAACCTCTGCCTCTTTCAGGGCCTTACTGCCATAATCAGTCTCCGCCTCTTTCAGGGCCTCCATGAATTCTGTCTCCAGCAGTCTCAGCATTCCCACGCCGTTCTCCAGCTGGGGATACCCGTCGTAGGATTCTTCTTTGGGCAGTGGCTGCTCCGCCAGCAGATACCATTCGTCGCTGGCATGGACAAAATGCGTGCCATGCTCCTTCATGCATCTCTCCTGCCAGGCGTGAATAATCTTAAGCACCTCCCTGGCATCCTCCCTGGTAAAGGGCTCCAGAGGATACAGGCCTTCCCGAAACCTGCTCAATCCCACAGGCACCACCGACACACTCTCCATATGGGGAAGGTATTCAGTCAAATCCCCCAGGGAACGAAAAAGCTCCTTTCCGTCATTTACGCCCTTGCACAACACAATCTGTCCGTTCATGGGAATTCCCGCCTCGTAAAGACGCCGCATATTCTCAAGGCTCTCCCCGGCAAACCGGTTATTCAGCATCCTGCAGCGCAAGTCGGGGTTGGTGGTGTGGATTGAAATATTGATGGGTCCCAGATGGTATTCTATAATCCGGGCAATATCCCTCTCCTTCATATTGGTCAGTGTCACATAGTTTCCCTGTAAAAAGGAAAGGCGAGAGTCATCATCCTTAAAGTACAAGGTGTCCCGCATCCCCTCCGGCATCTGGTCAATAAAACAGAATATGCATTTGTTATGGCAGGATTTGTAATCGTCCATCATGCCATTTTCAAATTCCAGCCCCAAATCCTCCTGAAATTCCTTTTGGATTTCCAGCTCCCACTCTTCGCCGTTTTTCTTTTCCACATTCACAACAAGGTATTCCTCGTTTGTAAAATAATGATAGTCAAACACATCGGAAATCTCATTTCCGTTGACAGACAAAAGCTTGTCCCCCGGCTCCAACTCCAGCTCCTCTGCGATACTGCCGGGTGCGACTTTATAAATGATATGTTCTCTCAAATTTTCTCCACCTCATCCTTGGCCCAATTCCTTTAAAAATCCGTGTGCATCGGCCAGAAGCTCTATGGAAATGCTGATTTAATCAGCATTTCCATAGGTATAGTATATCCGCTTTGGCCTATAAATTCAAGAGCCAACAACAGAAAACACCCTCGCGGCATTCGCCAAATGTCCACACAGGTACGGCCGCTGGGCTCATTGCTCGCGGGAATAAAATTACCCGGCCAATAGCTCTCGCCATTGGCCGGGTAATTCTTATTTTTCGGAAAATCCAGGGGAACCCGAATACGGGAAACCCCAACTCCGCTTTGCTTCGTTTGGGTAGCGTACATCTTCGCCTGCCGGCTCAGATAGCGGTAACCCCCAACTCCGCTTATTCCTCAGTTCCGTACAGCTTCACAAGCTTGTTCAGATACTCGTAACGCTCCTTGGCGTTCTTCTCTGCATGGTCAAACAGCACCTCTGCACGCTCCGGATTAAATCTTGCCAGAGCATTGTAACGAACCTCGCCGTTTAAGAATTCCTTATAGTCTCCGGTGGGAGCCTTGCTGTCTAAGATGAATGCTGATTTGCCTTCTTCCTTGAGGGCAGGATTGTAACGGAACATATGCCAGTAGCCTGCCGTTACCGCATTCTTCTCCTCGGTCTGAGCCTTGGACATGCCAAGCTTAATTCCGTGGTTGATACAGGGAGCGTAAGCAATAATCAGGGAGGGTCCCGGATAAGCCTCCGCCTCTGCGATAGCCTTTACTGTCTGGTTGTAATCAGCGCCCATGGCAATCTGTGCCACGTATACATAGCCGTAGCTCATGGCGATGCTTGCCAGGTCTTTCTTCTTCACTTCCTTACCGCCTGCGGCAAACTGAGCGATAGCGCCGGTGGGGGTAGCCTTGGAGGACTGTCCGCCGGTGTTGGAATATACCTCGGTATCAAATACCATGATATTAATATCCTGTCCGCTGGCCAGCACGTGGTCCACGCCGCCGAAGCCGATATCGTAAGCCCATCCGTCACCGCCGAAAATCCACTGGGACTTCTTGGCCAGGAACTCTTTATTTTTCAGTACAGCCTGTGCCTTATCACAGCCACATGCTTCCAAAGCTGCTACTAACTTATCGGTGGCCGGTCCGTTGGTCACACCGCTCTCGAAGGTGTCAATCCACTCCTGGGCCGCTGCCTTCACATCTGCGTTGTCACCGGTTGCGATAATGTCCTCCACTTTGGTTTTCAGGTTGTTTCTCAATGCCTTCTGAGCCAGCAGCATACCATAACCAAACTCTGCCGCATCCTCGAACAGGGAGTTGGACCATGCAGGACCCTGGCCCTTTTCGTTTCTGGTATACGGTGTAGAGGGTGAGGAGTTGCCCCAGATGGAGGAACATCCCGTTGCATTGGCAATATACATTCTGTCACCGAATAACTGGGTAACTAATTTGGCGTAAGGTGTCTCGCCACAGCCTGCGCATGCGCCGGAGAACTCTAAGAGAGGCTGCTTGAACTGGCTTCCCTTAACGGTGGCTTCTTTGAACTTCTCCAGTACTTCCGGCTTTTTGCTTACAGTCTGGCCATAGTCGAAATATTTCTGCCGTCCGGCATTGGCCTCGAAGTTCTCCATAACCAGAGCCTTCTCACCCTTCTTGCCCGGGCAGACATTTGCACAGGAGCCACATCCGGTACAATCCCATGCGGAAACAGTGATTGCGAACTTCTTGCCCGGCATACCGGTCATATCAAGCATATCCATGCCTTCCGGAGCCTTGGCTGCCTCATCCTCGTCCATCACCACAGGACGGATAACCGCATGAGGACATACATAGGAACAGAAGTTACACTGGATACAGTTCTCCGGCTTCCAGATGGGCATATTTACTGCAATACCGCGCTTCTCATATGCGCTGGTCCCGGAGGGTGTTCCGCCGTCCACATAATCCTTGAACGCAGATACGGGAAGATTATTTCCTTCCTGGGCATTGACTGCCTTCTGGATGTTGTTGACGAAATCAACGGTATCCTGGTTGGCGCCAACAGCTTTCTCACCGGTGATATCCTCTTTTGCACAATCCTTCCAGGAAGCGGGAACCTCCACCTTCACAACCTGCTTTGCGCCGGCGTCAATGGCTGCCCAGTTCTTCTGAACAACATCGTCACCCTTCTTGCCATAGGTAGCCTTTGCAGCCGCCTTCATCAGCTCATTTGCCTTGTCAGCCGGGATAATGCCGGTGAGCTGGAAGAATGCAGACTGTAAAATGGTGTTGATACGTGTGGGGCCCATGCCGGTCTCAATACCAATCTTAACACCGTCAATGATGTAGAACTGGATATCGTTCTCAGCGATGAATTTCTTCACCTGGCCCGGTAAATGCTTATCCAATTCCTCCTGGCTCCAGGGGCAGTTCAGGAGGAAGGTTCCGCCGGGAACTAATTCCTGAGCCATATTGTACTTGCGAATATAAGCCGGGTTATGGCAAGCCACGAAGTTTGCCTGCTTAATCAGGTAGGTGGACTTGATGGGCTTCTTGCCGAAACGCAGGTGGGACATGGTCACACCGCCGGACTTCTTGGAATCGTAGTCAAAATATGCCTGTGCATACATGTCGGTGTTGTCACCGATAATCTTGATGGAGTTCTTGTTTGCTCCCACAGTACCGTCCGCGCCCAGACCCCAGAACTTGCAGTTGGTGGTTCCTTCGGGAGTGGTAACCGGGTCTTCCTTTACGTCCAGAGACAGGTTGGTCACATCATCCTTGATACCGATGGTGAATATCTCCTTCTCGTTATTGTTGTACACAGCGATAATCTGTCCGGGTGTGGTATCTTTAGAGCCCAGTCCGTAACGTCCGCTGTAGATGGTAACACCGTCAAACTTGCTTCCCTTAAGGGCTGCAACCACATCAAGGTACAAGGGCTCACCCATGGCCCCGGGCTCCTTCGTCCTGTCCATAACGCTGATTTTCTTAACGGAATCAGGAATCACGGAAAGCAAAGCTTCTTTGGAGAAGGGACGGAACAGGCGCACCTTCACCAGACCTACCTTCTCGCCTCTTGCAAGCAGGAAGTCCAAGGTCTCGTCGATGGTTTCACATACGGAACCCATGGCAACGATAATGTGCTCTGCATCCGGAGCTCCGGAGTAGTTGAATAATTTATAGTCGGTGCCAATCTTGGCATTGACCTTGTCCATGTACTCCTGAACGATGGCAGGCATATCGTCGTAATTCTTATTGCAAGCCTCTCTGGCCTGGAAGAAGATATCCGGATTCTGTGCGGAGCCTCTGTGGTTGGGATGATTGGGATTCAATGCGTCTGCACGGAAGGCATCGATGGCATCCATATCCACCAGGTCTTTCAAATCTTCATAGTCCCAGCTCTCAATCTTCTGAATCTCATGAGAGGTACGGAATCCGTCAAAAAAGTTGATAAAGGGAATTCTTCCCTTGATAGCTGCACAGTGTGCTACCGGAGTCAGGTCCATAACCTCCTGTACAGAAGATTCACACAGCATGGCCGCGCCGGTCTGACGGCAGGCATACACATCGGAATGGTCCCCAAAGATGGACAGCGCATGGCTGGCAATGGCACGGGCAGATACGTTAAATACGCCCGGAAGCCGCTCACCCGCTACCTTGTACAGGTTGGGAATCA
>CAPNGW010000110.1 GCA_948665105.1 uncultured Lachnospiraceae bacterium | reverse complement strand
TTGCTGCTGAGTGGGCGGGCAGCCCTGAAACAGAAGAGCCCCCTCCTCTCCCAGCTCCACGGCCTGGCCTCCACTGGCCTCCTGGTCCTGGCTCACGGAAGCATTTCCTTCCAAAACCGCGTCCTCCGCCTCATTTTCTCCGTCTGTGGGATACAAAAGCGCCCAGTCCATCTCTGCGGGCGGATTCCCTTCCTTGTTGAACAGGTTGTATCCAAAGTACAAAATTCCCGCAACATTGGGATAATTTTCCCGGTAGAAGGAATACATGGCCTTCAGAGCAGCTTCCTTGGCAGCCCGGTCTTTTACAAGACCCGCCGTCTGGGCAGGCATAACGTCATTGTTGTATTCCAGTGTATGGAATCCCGTCTCGATTACCAGGGGCGGCCCCTGGGGATACACCGTTTGGAACTTGTCCATGGTAGCTTTCAGGCGTTCCGCGTTGATGATATCCGCCCCCTCAGCATCTGCATCGGGAAGCTTTCCCTCAATAGGGTAGGTATAGTTGTTGATAAAATATCCGTCTGCACCGGCCGAATCATAGCTTGGAATCTCGTATGAGGCATCCCAGCCAAAAAAGACGCTTAAAAACAGCTTTGCATCTTCAAAACCACCGGCCTTTGTCAGCTCCCGCATCTGCTTTACAATCTCCTGGGCGTAGCTTACCTGGTTGTCCCTGCACTTCTGGGAATTCACACCCCCCAGATTGTCCTGTACCTTTCCGTCGTCCACCGGCATATTAATCCCATAATAGAATACTACATCCCGGTTCTCTGGAAGACAGGTAAATTCCACCAATTCCTTGTGGCGGCGAATCACATCTGCTGCATCTTCCCCAGTGAAAGCGAAGGTCTCCCCGTCGTAGGACTCAATCCTGACGCAAATCTTCATGTCCAGGCTCTTTAAGGTTTCAAACAGACATGTCTTGTACGCATCGTCATACTGCTCCAGGCCATACACGGTAATGGTGTTGATGTGATATATCTCCTTGGCCCTTTGAAGCTCCCGGGTCAGCCACTCCTCATAGTCATTTCTCTGTTCCAGAACAAAGGTGGCCCCGTTTACGAACTCCTCACTGCTTCCCCACTCCTCATATGGTGTAAGCGTCCCGGCCTTTACCTCCATTGCGTTTGCGGTAATCAATGCCACTGTCAAAAATGCTGCCATAATTTTCCTCATAACCCCCACCTTCTTCTCTATTTATATTTCTACTTGCATTATAAAAAAATCTGTGGATTTCTACAATCCTCTATCTTGTCCCATTCTTCTTAAATATTGCCCTTAGTTCATATTATCTTCTTATTTTTTTCCAGAATCATCCTATGGATTTCCACGCAAAAAAGCCGACTGTACCAGTAAACGCACAGTCGGCAAAGCCTTTTCCTATAATAACCTGTTTTTCCTATTTTTGCCCTAAAATTGACTTTCTATACAACAACGGCGAGGTTCCTATCCGCTGCTTGAACAATCGGTTAAAGGTCTTTATATTTGAAATCCCCACCTCCTCACTGATGCGGGAAATGGAGTAGTTATCCATAAACAGCATATCTCTGGCCTTATTGATTCGGTATGCATTGAGATAATTCAAAAAGGTTTCTCCGGAATATTTCTTAAAAAAGCGTGCAAAATAGCTGGTGGAAAATCCCAGAACATCCGCTGCATCCTTAAGTGCAATGGGCTTTTGATAGTTCTCCTCCACATACACAAAAATTTTTTCCAGATTGGACAGCATCTCCGTGATATGGTTTTCCTCCGCTTTCTCAGCTCCCTTCACGGCTTTGCGCTCCTCTGCCCTCTCATCCGCCAAATAATTACACAAAAAGAAGATCAAGTCAAACATCCGGGCCCGGATAGCCAGATCACGTCCAAACAGCTCGGAGGTATTCAGCTTCTCCAGCTCCTTAAGAATCTCCGCCACCCTGCGCTTTCCCTCCGTGCTCCAATAACGGCTGGTCCGGGGCACAAGCTTCAGCCTTTTCTGCAGCTCAGATCGCCGGGTTCCCTGATATCCCCTGGTCTCAAACAGCTTGTATTCGAACAGGAGTACCAGCCGCTCATGCTCCTGTGCCCGAAAATACAGATGGGTATCGCCACCGGGTATGACGGCAATATCTCCTTCTTCCAGGTCATAAACTCTGCTGTTAATCACCATCTTATTTTTGCCCTTTTTGCATACGATAATCTCCATCTCCTTATGCCAGTGGCTGGGAACATAGGAGCCCGCCGTGTCATAAAACAGGACATAGGGAATGCTCTGCTCCGTCTGATTCAGCAGAAATTGAGAATTGGCCATGGAAAACCTCCTGTAAGATGCCTGTTAAGCCTGGCATATCACTCCTTTTTGTTTTATTACAAATTTATCTGGAAAACCGTTGTGACCTTTCCAGGTGCCCCTTTTTCATGTGATAGACCTCGTCGGCCTCCTCCATGACCTCCAAATCATGGGTGACAATAATGACACATCTGTTTTCTTCATGTGCCAGCTTCTTTAAGAGCTCCACCACACCCTTTGTATTTTCTTCATCCAGATTTCCCGTAGGCTCATCGGCCAGAAGCAGTCTCCGGTCCATGGCCAAGGCCCTTGCGATGGCTACACGCTGCTTTTCTCCACCGCTGATTCGCTCGGGATATTTGTGTAGCAATTCCTCCGGCAAAAATACCTTTTGGGCCAAAAGCTTTGACTGGGAGAAGGCCTCCTCCTTGCCCACCTTACATAGCTCCATGGGGTACATAATATTTTCCTGGACGGTCAGAAGGGGAAACAGCATAAAATCCTGAAAAATTAAGGCTGCGCAGGTTCTTCGGTATTCTTCCAGGTCAAGACTTCCGGTGGATTGTCCCTCAAAGCAGACCTCCCCCGATGTGGGTGTGGTCAGTCCCGCCATCAGAGAAATCAGGGTACTCTTGCCGCTTCCCGACTTTCCAATAACTGCATATACCTTTCCCTGCTCAAAGCTTCCGTTAATAGATGTAAGCACCTGCTTCTCTTCCTTTTTGTCTCCATAAGAGAAACAGACATCCTTCAATTCTAAAATAGCCATTCTCTATTCTCCTTCCTGCATGACGTCCAGCAAGCTCTTCCTTAAGTTTGTTCCCATGGGAAGCATCATCCCCACGGTCCATAAGAGCAATAATACCCCCGACAACATCGTCCCCGTTTGGTCTATACTCCTGAAAATCATGCACCACATCAGAGAGCCCAGAGCACATCCAGCCAGCCCAATGAGAAATTGCTCCATAAAGATGCTGGAAAAAATCCGGCCCTTTGAAGTTCCAAGCTTGCGCATCAAAAGAATTTCCTCCCGCCGGTTCCTTATCATCATAAAGGATACCACCAGTATAATAATTTCCAGAAGAACTTGTATAATGGGGAGAAAAACATTCATGTACCGCATTTTCTGGGTCATGTTCTGCTGGGTGTTGAGATATTCCATATCATTGATGAGAATAAATTCCCGCCGCTCTCCCAAATTATTTACCGAGGAATACTTTTTCCCGGCCAGATAATCCTTAAACTCTGTAATCCTTCTGCTGTCCTTTAGCTCAAAGGAAACACTGCCGGCAGTAACAGCCTCCAGCCTTTCATTCGGCTCATTTTCGGTGTCAAAAAGATATTCCGTGCCATAGAAGCAATATAAGCTGGTGTAGATGGGCGGCTTTGAAATCCCCTCATCGGGATAGGCGCCTGCCACATCTATAATAAATCCAGATATGTAGGCATCACCCTGCAAAATATACATTCCTATTTGATCTCCCAGTTGAATCCCATGTTCCTGCATAAGACTTTCGGGAATAATACAGGGCGCTCCATATTCATAGACTTTCTCAAATATAGTCTCATCGTAGCCCTGGGCATAGGTGATATTCTTCCATAATCTCTCACTGAGCCCCACCGTATGGGTAATATCGTTGGTAAATATCAAATCCGGACCTTTTTTCATGCGATTTGCAGTGCTTTCCAATACGTATGGATTCTCAGGTACATTTATAGCGAGACTCCCTCCTTCCCTGTCTATCTTAGCATACTCGTATTTCAGACTCATGGAAACCCACATATCTTCAATATAGCCGGAACGCATCATTTCATTGATTGACATTCCGCTTATCCCAAGCTTCGTGTCATTTTTCCCTCTGTAGTCAATGAACTTTCCGGTGACCTTGGAATTCTTCTGGAAATCCTCCAGCTGCTTTTTGTAGGAATCCCTGCTGGCAGATAGTTGAAACAGGAAAAATGCTGACAACGTCACGGTAAGAAGCAAAAGCACATTTCTCCCCTTCCGGCGTCTTAAGGATATCAGGGCATATTTCCCGGCGCCTCCTGCAAGAGACTGGGATACCCTGCTCTTCTCTTTGGGCCGGAACCATTTCCTCCTCCTTTTTCTCTTTTGGCTCAGCGCCACAAAAAAGCAGATGCAGACAGTCACCGCCAGTATAATTCCCACAGCGGACAAAAGTACCGGCCATATACTTTCTTCTCCCGCAAAGCCCATGGTCTTCTGTACGGACAGATTTCCGTTGCTGTATCTGTAATCGATTCCCCCCGCCGACTGTGCCATATCATAAATCAGCGTTCCGGTCTTCTGGTTCAGCAATGCGGTAAGTATTCCTCCCATCAGTCCGGCTCCCAATGCAATAACAGCAGCTCCCGATAGAAAGTACGTATATACCGCAGATTTTCCTGCCCCCAGGCTCCATATAATCTGCCCTGTCCTCTGCTGCCGGTAGACATAGATATATCCAAACAGCAGAACCAGTGCGATTCCAATCATTACGGCAAGGGTACATAAGATTCTTGCCATATATAAAATCTCATTTAAGGGAGCCACCACTGCATGGTAACCCTGGTCATATATTTTCAGACCCACGGTATCCGGCAGTATCTTCCCTATCTCCTTTTGAAACAGTTCTTCACTGCCATTTTCAATGAATACCTGTCCCAATATCCCGTCACCCATGGTATCATCAGCAGAAAAATCTGTTTTCTTGGGAACATACATGACGTAATCGTATTCGTCATCTCCCTGATAAATACCGGCCACCTGATACGTCTCCTGGCCGTCAAAGCCATTGTCGTTCCAGTAGGCGGCCCTGGGAACGCTTTCCCTGGACTGGCTCACAGACAATTCTATGGTGTCCCCGACTTCCTTGTCCAGCCGCTCCGACAAGGTGTCCGATATGACACATTTTGGTATATCGCCCTGTTCCTCCTTATCAAAGAGCTCCCCTTCCTTGATTACATTTATTTTTTCATGGAAGGGATACAGGGCTTCCAAATCATTGGTTTCCTGTATGGTGATACTGTCGTTGATTACCCGGTAGGTTTCTGCTATTTTGCGAAAATAGTCTGCGCTTTCTGGTATCTCATAGCCGTCCTCCGTGGTAATGTCCAGGCACATTTTGTCCAGAGAACCGTCAAAGCCCTGGCTATTTGCGATACGGTTGGAAAACTCCTTCACTTCAAAATAGTCTATACCGCTCTTTCCCTTGTAGAACAATCCACTGACAATATATGTATGGCCTTCCTTGAGCATCTGCCCTGGTACGCTTAAGAAAAGACGCTGCTCTTCATGATCCAACTTATCATACAGTGCTTCTAATACGGTTGCCCCCTGTATCTTTTGCTCCTCATCGAAAAACTCCCCTATCTTTACCACCACCACGCCATAGCCCTCATAATAAGTGCCATTGGCCCTTCGGTTAAGCTCCGGTGTATATCCTAGTTTCTGTGCGGTAATATCCCAGCTTCTCACATAAGCATGAGGCTCCTTAAAAAAGTCCTGAATCTCGTCCCGGGTCTTTTTATAATCTTCAAATCTGTTCTCCACTTCATACTGATATTCCAACACACCTATGGTACTATATTCATCCCTGCAATTTGTCTTAAAGTCCTGAATCATCTGAATCGCCACCAGGCTGCTGCCCAGAATCACATTGAGAAACAGGAAGAACACAAAAAACAGGACACAGATTTTGGGTGTCCGTAAGATACTTTTGATGCCTTGTCTGACGTGTAGGTTCATTTTATCATTCCTTGCCGTATTAGATTTTTATTCTGTTATGGGTGGGGGCAGTATATAGAGTCAATTTCTTTTTATTGCTTGTCTGGATTGTTTTGCAATAAAAGTTGGCCCTCTCTGCATTTATAGTCGTATTATAACTTAATTTGCACATGGTATCAATAATAAAACTATGATTAAATTTTATAAAATTGATTTATAGAAATGATTCAGCCCCCCCAATCTTCGTCTGCAACTCAGCGTTGACAAAGTGCAACTCAGAAAGAATAGAAAGTTTCCGCCTGATTTGATAGAATTACTCTATCAGAATCAAGGAGGGCACACATATGACATTCGGAGAAAAGTTATTTAAATTGAGAAAAGAAAAAGGGCTTTCACAGGAGGCTCTTGCAGAACAAGTCGGAACAACCAGACAGGCAATTAGCAAGTGGGAAAACAATCAAGGATTTCCGGAAACGGAGAAGTTATTACAGCTATCTAATATCTTTGAAGTATCCATAGACTATCTGCTGAAGGATGAAAAATCCTCTTACGATGTAAATGAGAGAGGATATTATGTAAGCAAAGAAATGGCAACGGGATACATTGCAAATCAGAAGAAAGTAAGCAGCTATATTGGTATGGGATTTATGTCTTGGGCATTGGCTGGAATACCGTATGTCATGTTTCCAGCTAATTTGACATGGCGCTATTTGGGAATGGCAATTTTCATTATCATAGGCATTGGCTCTTTTGTAGCAGGCTCTTTTTCGGAACAAGAACAATATAAAGTCTTGAAAGAAGAGCCGCTGATACTTGATTATGAGTATCTGAAAGAATTATCTAATTCGTATCAACAAAAAAAGAGAATTTATATTGTCCTGTTTGTTCCGAGTATCATTTTATTTATAATGGGTTTTTTGGCTATTTCTTTTACTATGCACGGGAAGTTTGTTTGGTCTGAATACCATTCCTTTGGGTTTTTGGGATTTGCAGTAGGACTTTTCGGGTTTTGTTATTGTGCCGGGGTTATTGACGCTTATGAATTGCTGATTAACAATCAGCAGTATTCCACAAGCTTATCATTTCGAATAAAGCGCAAAATTAAAGATAAAATCAATCATCTTTGATTGTCCAGTCTCTTCTGTTAAACAAATCTTTCAAATAGATATTGCCCTCCGAAAGATAATCTCCCAATGACAATTTTTCTTCGGGGATTTCTCTTTCATAGTAATATTGGAATGACACAACACGTTTCGCCCAGCTGACAAGAGTAGAGCCCTTGGATACGCTATCGATTCCTCTAAGCCCTGCAAGGACATCCTGCAATTCGGCTTTCGTAAAGAGTGCTTTATCAATTTTATAGCCTTCCACAATGGAAATACCTCCACCGTAGCCCTGTGTAGTTTCATTCCCTCATCCCCAATCTGTCTATAGTATACCATAGCCGCATGCGGCTATGGCTTCGCCGTGGGCGACCGATG
>CAPNGW010000109.1 GCA_948665105.1 uncultured Lachnospiraceae bacterium | reverse complement strand
CCCAGCCCTGCCCGTATGCGGCGGAACCGGAGCCAAACATTCTGGCACATTCCAGCCAGGAACCGAAGCCGTACAGAATACCGGCCAGGATAAAGGCTCCCATGGTAACTGCAAATACAGAAATACCGGAAACTGCCGCTGCCTCTGCGTTGCCGCCTACTGCATAAAGATTCTTTCCGAATCTTGTCTTATTCCAGATAAACCACACGATCACAACGGCTGCCACCGCCCAGATAATGATGGTGGGGAATCCGTTCACCTTGGGAATAATCATGTTCGGAATCGCCTTCTCAATGGAGCCAAAGGACACACCCTTGGTGGCATATGTAATAATTCCGAAAATCATCAGCATGTTTGCCATGGTGGAAATAAAGGGGTGCATCTTAAATTTTGCTGTAAAGAATCCTGCAATGGAGGTAAAAACCGTACACAAAATAATACACACCACCAGGGCAAGAATCACCCTTAGCGGAATGGGCATCCCTGTAAAGTCAAAGGTATAGCCGAAGACTTTACCGGTATTGATTCCCTGATGCATGATAATGGTAGCTGTAGTCATACCCATACCCACCATACGACCGATGGAGAGGTCTGTACCTGTCAGGAGAATCAATCCTGCAACACCGAGAGCCAGGAACATTCTGGGAGATGCCTGCTGAAGGATATTCAGCACGTTGTTGTAGGTAAGCAGAGGAATCCCTTTTACAAGGGGCGTAATCGCACACAGCATAATAAAAATCAGGAGGATTGCGATATACAGGGCATTCTGTAAAAGGAAGGTCCTCCGGTTAAAGGTGTACCGGTAGTTCTCCCATCTCTGAGCCATTCCTTCCGCAAAAGTGAATTTCGACATACGGAGCATATCAATGAGATGATACTCGTGGGCGAAAGCCGCATGCTTGCGGTCCTTGATTCTCTGAAACTCTTTTTCCAGCTGGATTTTCGCGTCAAACAGCCGGTTTTTGTAAACATACTTCTCATTCTTAATCTCGCCATGGTCGGAAAGCCTGCTCAAATTTGCCTGATGCTCTCTTTTAAGCTCGGCCACCTGCTTATTGTAATTCTCTTTGGCCAGCACCTTTTCCTGACTGCAGCTTTCCTTGACAGCCTGGAAGTACTCTGTCTTAAAATGGGCTTTGAGATAACTCTCCGCATCCTTCACCAGGCTTTCTACCTCCGCCTTATGGGATGCCTCCACCTTTTTGGCTTTCTCAAGGTCTTTGGCATACGTTTCAAGCTTAGCACTCTTCTCCTCCTTTGTGAGGCTCTTATCTCTCTTTACGCTGTCAATGGCATCCTGCAGGGCCAGAACCTTGTGGGTTCCCCCCTCCCTCAGGCTGTCAATTTTTTCCTGAATTTTTCCCACATAATCATCTATGGGCTTACGAAGCTCAAGCTCCTGCTCCGCGGTAAGGATCTTACTGTTTTCATTGGCCATATCCATCACACTCCCTCATTATAAGTATTTTGCGCTGAGTCTTAAAAGCTCTTCCTGATTTGTTTCTTTGGTGTTGACAATACCGGCAAGCCGCCCGTTTGACATGACGCCGATACGATTGGTGATCCCTAAGATTTCCGGCATCTCGGAGGAGACAACAATGACTGTCTTGCCTTGCTTCGCCATATTTATAATAAGCTCATAAATCTCATATTTGGCGCCTACGTCAATACCTCTGGTGGGTTCATCCATCATAAACACCTGGGGACTGCGCTCCAGCCATTTTCCGAAAATGACCTTCTGCTGGTTGCCTCCGGAAAGGCTGGAAATCATATCGCCAGGTCCCAGACACTTGGTATGCATGATTTTTATTTCGTTGGCGGTGGCCTTGGTCATCTTTGCATCAGAAAGGGCCACCCCGGATTTGTACTGCTCCAGATTGGCGATGGTGGTATTAAAGGTAAGGTCTCCCTTTATAAAGAGCCCGTTGGCCTTCCGCTCCTCCGTAATCATGGCAAATCCATGCTCCATGGCATCCTTGGCGTTTTCAAAGTTCATCAGCTTATTATTAAAGTAAACCCGGCCGGCCGCTCTGGTGCGGACACCGAAGATAGTTTCTAAAAATTCTGTACGCCCCGCGCCTACCAGACCGTACAGGCCGAAAATTTCTCCTTCCCGTACATCAAAAGAAATATCCTGCAAATGAGGTTCAAATTTCGTAGACAGATTCTGAATGGACAAAATAACATCCCCTGGCGTATTATCCACCGGCGGAAAACGGTTCTCTAAGGAACGTCCCACCATAGCCGCAATCAACTCATTCATGTTGGTATCTGCGGTTTCCTTTGTCATAACGAGATTACCATCCCGAAGTACAGATATCTCGTCACAGATTTCAAATATCTCATCCATTTTGTGGGATATATAAATGAGGGAAATCCCCTTCTCCTTTAACATCCGCATCATTGTGAAGAGCTTTTCAACCTCCTGCACCGTCAGTGAGGAAGTAGGTTCATCGAGAACAATCACTTTGGAATTGTAGGAAATGGCCTTGGCAATTTCACACATCTGCCTCTGGGATACAGACATGTTCCGCATAGGCTGGCTTAAGTTTACCGTCATGCCCAGATTTCGAAACAGCTTGGAGGCTTCCTTCTTCATTCTGCCTTCATCCACCACTCCCATGGAGTTCACCGGATAACGGCCAAGGAATAAATTGTCCATCACATTTCTTTCCAGACACTGGTTCAATTCCTGATGAACCATGGCAATACCGTTTTCAAGGGCATCCTTTGGCCCTGAGAAATTCACTTCCTTGCCATCTAAAACAATGGTTCCTTCATCCTTCTGATACGTGCCGAACAAGCACTTCATCATGGTGGACTTACCGGCGCCGTTTTCCCCCATAAGCCCCATAACCGTTCCGCGCTTTAAGTTCAGACTGATGCGGTCCAAAACCCTGTTTCGTCCAAAGGACTTGCTCATGCCATGTATCGATAAGACGATATCATCTTTCTTATCTGTCATTTTTTACTCCTTCCCCAAAATCAGGTATTAGGGAGAATTTCTTCTCCCTAATAACCAATCCTGCTTATTTAGTCGCGATTACTGGCTCAGCAAAGAGGTGTAAGATGCTGCGTTGTCTGTCTTAACCATGTTAATTGCGAATGCATCATACTGACTGGGATTGCCCAGACGGTTTGTGATGTTGGACTCTGTCTGTCCATCGCCACCGATGTATTCCACATCCAGGTTCAGAATATCATCATAATTCTGAAGCAGAGGCTGGTAGGTGGAGCTTAAGAAGTTATCGGAAGCATTGTAAATGTTAAGCCATACGGACTTCCTTGCATGGGTGCCTTCATCCAGCTGGTTGGAGACAGGTGCATACACCTTTGTGGAATCTGTGAAGTCCTGATAGTTCTCAGCAGTAACTGCCACGTTCAATGCGTAGTAAGAACGCTCATCTGCCTTGTATACGAATACGTCGCTGGACAGAACGTTGCCGGCATCATCTGCAGTACCAATTCCGGTATCAATGTCAACACCGTCAAGGGCATTTCTGAGAACACGAAGGGTCAGGTAAGCCTGAACGTCTGCATGCTGGCTGATGGTTCCGCCGTAGCCCTCTGCAATGGCTGCCACCGCGTCGCTGTTTGCATCGTAACCGAAGGTGGGAACGTTATTTTCTTTGGACCATGCGTTGAACATGGACATGCCCATGCCGTCATTGTTGGAAACAACAATGTCAATGTCCTCGCCAAAGGAAGAGGACCATGTACCGATGGCATTACCGGCAGTGGCTGCATCCCAGGTTGCACCTGCGGAGTTCTTCATTTCCTGGGAAGCCAGTTCACGGATGGTGTAGGTTTTGCCACCCACCTCAAGGGTACCATCCTGTACCACAGATGCGGAGCCGTCGGAGTTGGTACCAACGGGATCACTGTTGATAGCGCCGTCCTTGTCAACACCGGTGCCAAGAGCACTGCGGACACCTCTGGTACGTGCGATGGAATCGTTATGTCCGATATCTCCGATAGCCAGAACGTAGCCAATGACTCCGTCACCGTTACGGTCGATGGTATCGATATTTGCCTCTATGTAGTCCATAACCATCTGGCCCTGAAGCTCTGCGCCCTGATTCGCATCAAAGCCTACATAATAGGTATTGCCGTTAAAATTCAAAGCTGTCATGTCCAACTCTCCGGTGGAGCTGTTGGAGGGCTGACGGTTAAACCACACCAGGGGCTTATCCTTGTTGGCTACCTCTCCGCCACCTGCGTTACCGGTGTCATCCGGGGTTTCATTCTGGGCATCATCCCCGCCTGTTTCCTCATTGGTGCCGGCATTATCGCCTGTACCGACATCAGACTTGGAATCATCCTTGCTGCCGCAGGCAGTCAGTGAAAGTCCCAGAACCAATGCCAGTGTCAGTGAAAGAAATTTCTTTTTCATGTACAATTTACCTCCTTTTTTTTGGCACGCTTTGCGTGTATTTATTGACATTGATAGTATATCGAATCACTTTACAAAAAAACATAGAATATTTTTTCCTTTCCATTGAAATTTTTAAGATTTTTTCGTCATAATGACTAATAATCCCGTATGGTTTTAACCATTTTGACCAAAAAAAGAAAAACGCTTCCAGGGGGTTACACCTGAACGCGTTTTTCATAAAGTCTTTCCTTAGATATAAACAATTTCTACTCCGCCAAAGGAGACGTCGCCGGTGAGGGTTACTGACGTAGTCCCGGCTGGTCTATTTCGATTCTTTTCCTTCACGCTTCCAAAGGCCGCGCTGGTCTCATCCACAAGGTTCCAGCTTCTGGGAATGTACAGCTCCACACTGCCGAAGGACACATCAACGTCAATGGCTGCTTTCCCATTCTGAATCACAGCGTTGTCAAAATACACCTTCAGGGCACCGAAGCTACATTCCAGGGAGGCAAACTCAAAGTTATCGGTATTAATAAATTTTGCTGCCGCTCCAAAGGAAGTCTCGAAGAAAAACCTGCTGTCACCGGTACGGTTGGCCTGAGCACTGCCTTGGGAGTCACCTTCCGCCTGGGCTCCAAAGCTGCTCTGTCTCTCCTGTGATTCCTCTTCCAGAATCTCCGCTTCCCCGTCCACAAAGGCAGCTCCTGTGCCGCTATATTTTTTTCCTCCATGGCACCAGTTTGTCTCATAGTGAAACTGCTTATACCATCTTTTTCGAAAAATCATGTTAAGGCCGATGGTTCCAAGGAGGGCCGCTCCCAGCACTGTCCAGGGTGTGATGGCTTCGATGCCCAGCTGCTCATCGAAGATGATGCACAAAAACGCCAGTGAGAATAACATTCTGCCAAAGCTTCGCTTTACAAGTCCCTCGATAAACTGGGCCACCCAGAAGATGGCAAACAGGATACTTAAAACCCCCACGCCTTCCACCAGGCCCATCTGGCTTACAACCAGAAATACTGCTGCCAGCAGCAGAAAAATTCCCCAGAAAATTTTATTTGCTTTTACCTCTCTCATGACAGTCTCCTCTTTTCTTCCAATTTGATTTTCAGCGGCTTGTAATAATGCCTGGATACATACACCTGCTTGTGGGTACTTTGAAATTCCACCAGGCTGGAGGCGGTTAGGTTCCGCTGAATGGAGTACACCTTATGGATATTCAAAATCGTGGATTTGGAAACTCGCATGAAATGTCCCGGCAGTATTTCTTCCAGCTCATACAGGCGGTATTTCACCTGGTACATGTCCCCCACCGTATGGGCATAAATGGTCTTCTCCTCCGTCTCAAAAAAGAGAACATTTTCAAGGGACAGATAATATTCTGTATCGCCTTTATAGAATACGAATTTCTGCTGTCCCAGGGCCAAATCTGCCAGGGTCTTCTGCACCCTTTGAATCTCATCGCTCAATGTGCTGCAGCGTATGACAATTTCATCCTCCGCAATGCTTGAGTCCATTTCCAGTCGAATTTTCATTTCCTCATCTCCATGAGTTCAGTATGCCGGAAAATCCTCAGGAAGTAAATAGGTTTTTCCTGACAGGTAAGCATTTGGCGGTAAGTGGTCTATAATACAATTCGTGCCGTCTCTCTGGCAATGACCAGCTCCTCATTTGTGGGCACCACCATGGTAATGACCCGGCTTCCCTCCGGGGACAGGATGATTTCTTCCCCGCGGATTTTATTTTTCTCCGCATCAATGCCGGTGCCCAAGAATCCGATGTACTGGCCAATGAGGCTTCGAACCTCGGCGTTATTCTCGCCAGCCCCTGCAGTAAAGGCAATCACATCCACACCGTTCATGGCCGCCGCATAGGCTCCGATATATTTGCCCACACGGTATGCATAAGCCTCAAGAGCCGCTGTCGCCCTCTCGTTGCCCTCATCCCTTGCCAGAGCCAAATCCCTGAAATCGCTGGAATAGCCGCCGGAAATCCCCAGCACGCCGGATTTCTTGTTGAGAATATCCATAAGCTGTCCCAAAGAGAGATTCTCCTTCTCCGCCAGAAATTGCAGGATGGAGGGGTCCATATCGCCGGAGCGGGTTCCCATGATTAATCCCTCCAGGGGTGTCAGGCCCATGCTGGTGTCCACGCTCTTTCCGTATTTTACTGCGCTTACGGAGGCCCCGTTGCCCAGATGACAGACAATGATTTTTAAGTCCTCCACATTTTTCCCAAGGAGCTCTGCCGCCCGTTTGGATACGTAATCGTGGCTGGTTCCGTGGAAGCCGTACCGGCGCACCTTATATTTCTGATAGTATTCATAGGGAAGCCCATAGAGATATGCCTTCTCTGGCATGGTCTGGTGAAAGGCCGTGTCGAAGACGCCCACCATGGGTACCCCGGGCATACTCTCCATACAGGAGCGGACCCCGATTAAATTGGCAGGGTTATGAAGGGGAGCCAAATCGTTACATTTCTCCACCGTCCTTAAAACCTCCTCCGTCAGTAGTACAGAGGCTGCAAAGGCCTCTCCTCCGTGAACCATGCGATGTCCCACGGCATCGATTTCCTGTAAGGATTTCGGGGGCGGTGAGGGTGTCGATAACCATGCGCACTGCCGTTGTATGCTCCGGCATGGCCACCTCCCGTTTGATTTTGTCCCTTCCTGCCGGCTGATGGGTCAGAAGACTTCCATCAATGCCGATACGCTCGCAGAGGCCCTTTGCCAGCACCTCCTCGGATTGACTGTCAATCAGCTGGTATTTCAGGGATGAGCTCCCACAGTTTAATACTAAAACCTTCATTTCCTGTTCTCCTTTTTCTGTATCCTTGCAATATTTTTGCCTGTCTCCACTGAAAAAATAAGGACAGACGTAAAATTTCATAACCTTAAAACTTCTCAATCAACCGGCAGTTCTTAAGCCAGGCCCGTGATTTTTTGTAATCTGGCAAAATCTCCTCCACCAGAGCCCAGAAGTCCTTGGAGTGGTTCATCTCCTTCAGGTGGCACAGTTCATGGACCACCACGTAATCCAGCACCTCTAAAGGCGCCATCACCAGCCGCCAGTTAAAGTTCAGATTCCGCTTACTGCTGCAGCTTCCCCAACGGCTCCTCACATCTTTGATGCAGATTCTTCCAATATTCTCCCCCATCCGGCTTTGATACAGGCGCACCCGCTCCGGGATGATGGCGGC
>CAPNGW010000108.1 GCA_948665105.1 uncultured Lachnospiraceae bacterium | reverse complement strand
ACGCCATTGCAGCCTGCGTTGTGGGCGGTGTGTCCTTTACCGGTGGTATCGGTAAAATTTCCGGCGTGGTAGTAGGTGTAATGATATTTACAGCTCTTACCTACTCCTTGACAATCCTTGGAATCGATGCGAATCTCCAGTTCGTGTTCTCCGGTATCATCATCCTGGTGGCAGTAACCCTTGACTGCCTGAAGTATGTGCAGAAGAAATAAGAAGATTTAAAGTGCGGTTTCAGGCCGCCGTATCCGAGAGCTTTGAAGTTCGGGATACGGCGGCTTTTTTTGACTAACGTTTACATTTTTCGATGTGTTTGCTATAATATAAAAAATGGAAAATGTTTGGACGGTGAGATACAATGGATGCTTATACAGTTCTCTTTGCCGATGATGAGGAAGAAGTCATACAGGTGATGATGAAAAAGCTTGACTGGGCAAGCCTGGGCTTTCAGGTGGTTGGTATTGCCAACAACGGTGTGAAGGCGCTGGAGCTGGTGGAAGAGCTTTTGCCCGACGTGGTTATGACAGATATCAAGATGCCCTATATGGACGGCATGGAGCTGGCCCACCGCATCAAGACGGAGTTTCCGGATACGAAGATTTTGATTTTTACCGGATTTGACGAGTTTGAATATGCCAAGGAGGCAGTGCATCTGGAGATAGAGGAGTATATTTTAAAGCCGGTGAATGCCCTGGAGCTCACCCAGGTATTTACCAATATGAAGCATAAGCTTGATTTGGAGATACATGAAAAGCGGAATGTACAGATTCTGCAGGACTATTATCTTAAGTCCCTGCCTCTTTTGCAGGCTAATTTCTACTCCACACTGCTGGCGGGAAGTATTCAGGAGGAGGAGCTTTCCCGGTATCTTTCCGATTACCGGATTTCCTTTCCCGGTCCGTTTTTCTGCTGTGCTGTGGTACATACCTCTTTAAGCCAGGTGCCTGAGTCCATGAATGCACTGCTCCTTACCACCTCCATCCAGAAGCAGGCGGAGGAGCGGCTGGGAGAGAAGTGGAGGGCAAAATGCTTTTCCTACCTGGGAAATATCATCCTGATTATTCAGCTTAAGGATGAGAACGAGGTTTCGGAGCTGACGGATGAATGCGATAGGTTCTGCCGATATGTGCACCGTATTCTGGGGGCGGTGGTGACCGTGGGAATCGGCCAGGTATGCAAACATATTCTGGAATTATCAAGGTCCTACGACAGCGCAAGGGAGGCAGTTTCCTATCGGGCCATCTACGGAGCTTCCAGGGCAATCAATATCAAGGAGGTTTCACCGGGGGAAACGAGGGTATCCGCCACTGCCAGCGACGTGGAATTGTCAAGCCTCTTTAAAACCATTCGTCTGGGGCCTGGGGAGGCGGTTCTTAAGGCAGTCAAGGAGTACACGGAGCACCTCTTTGCCTCTGCAAAATCTTTAAAGCAGCACCATGCCAGTATCATGGAGCTTATGAGCGCATTGTACCGGTTTTCCGTCAACAATGATATTGAGCTGGAGGGGGAGTCAAAGGATTTGCGGCAGATGTACATAAATCTGCTGGATTTGGAGCGGGAAGAGCTGCAGGCATGGCTTACGGATGTAAGCCTCTGCTGTCATCGAAGGCTGCTTCAAGCCCGCAGCAGCTCCACAAAATCCTTTGTGACAAAAGCCAAGGACTATATCCGCCAGAACTATCAGGAGGAAGAGCTGTCCCTGGACTATATCTGTGAGACGCTGGGTGTGTCAAACGCTTATTTTTCTACCATATTTAAAAAGGAGACGGGGAAATCCTTTGTTGGCTATTTGACGGACTACCGCATGGAACGGGCAGCCCGGCTTTTGATTGAGACAAATGATAAAAGCTATGTCATAGGAAAGCAGGTGGGCTACAGCGACCCAAATTATTTCAGCTATGTATTTAAGCGGCGGTTCGGCGTATCGCCCTCCAAATACCGAACGGAGCATGAACAACGTGAAGCATAAATATTTCGGACAATTGAAGGCACTAAGACCCAAGGGAATACAGTCCACCCTCATGTGGGCCTTCTCCCTGATTTCTATTTCCATTATGCTGTTTTTAGGGATTGTTTTGTATGTACGGTTTTCCGCCCTGTCCCGGCAGGAGAATGTCCAAAACTCCAGGAAGCTTCTGGAACAGACCGGAGAGAATCTCGAAGATTACCTGGTGAGCATGCGGCAGATATCGGACGCGGTTTACTACAATGTAATTAAGGAAAATGAATTTTCCAGTCAAAAGCAGGAGATTCAAAGGGGCATGAACCTGCTGTATGAGGCCAAACGGGAAGACCTTCGGAGCATTGCCATATACAACAGCAGCGGGAGCCTGCTGGCGGCAGAGCCGGTGGCCTCCCAGAAGGAGGATCCCAACGTCACAAGACAGGATTGGTTTCGTCAGGCCATGGGGAGAATGGAAAATATGCACTTCTCCACGCCCCATATTCAGAATCTTTTTGACGACGGCACCCGCCGCTATTATTGGGTGATTTCCTTAAGCCGGGTGGTGGAGCTCACCGATCAGGGAGATTCCCAGCTTGGCGTTCTTCTGGTGGATATGGATTACTCCAATATCTTCCGGATGATGAATCAGGTGAACACCTTAAACAGCGGACAATATTACTATCTGTGTGACAGCAACGGACAGATTATTTATCATCCCCGGCAGATACAAATCAGCCAGAAAATATACAGCGAGAACAGTGAAGCCGTGGCGGGCTACAAGGACGGCGCCTATGATGAAATCTTTGAGGGAGAACGCAGGAAGGTGCTGGTCAGTACCATAAGCTACACCGGCTGGAAGCTGGTGAGCGTGATTCCATACTCCACCTTTGCCCATGGTATGGTGGATGTGAAATATTTTATCATGATAATGATACTTCTGATGGTCATCATGCTGGTCCTGATTAACCGTGTGGTTTCTCTGCGGATTTCAAGGCCGATTTTGGAGCTGAATCATTCCATTGTGAAATATGAAGCGGGGGAGAAGCCGGAAATTTACATCGGAGGCTCCACGGAAATCAGGCACCTGGGATATTCCGTACAAAAATCATATGAGCAGATTGACAGCCTGATGCAGCGAATCCTCCTGGAACAGGCGGAGAGAAGAAAAAGTGAGTTTGAGGCGCTGCAAAGCCAGATTAACCCACATTTTTTATACAATGCACTGGAATCTATTATCTGGATGGTGGAAGGAGAGCGGAATGAGGAAGCTGTCTTCATGATTTCACAGCTGGCCAGACTGTTCCGTATCAGCCTTTCTAAGGGGCGCTCCGTCATTACGGTGAAGGAGGAGCTACAGCATGCACAGAGCTATATGAATATCCAGAAGGTACGTTACAAAAATGCCTTTACCGTTATTTTCGATGTGGATGCTGCCTTATATTCCCTGTGTACCGTGAAGCTGATTTTGCAGCCGATTCTTGAAAATGCCATTCATTACGGTGTAGGCGGCATGGAGGACAGCGGTGAAATCAGGGTGACCGGAAGACTTCAGGGGGAGGATGCTATCCTTCAAGTGACAGACAATGGATTGGGCATGTCCGGGGAGGAGGTGGCCCTGGTGCTTAAAGGTAATAAGCGCTCGCCCAGGCATGGTTCCGGGGTGGGGCTGGTAAACGTCAACAACCGGATTCAAATCCTCTTTGGCAGGGAATATGGTCTTACGGTCACAAGTGAGCCGGATGCGGGGACAAGTGTATTCATCCGTATGCCGGCAGTCCCCTATACCGAGGAAAACAGGGAAGTCCTTGAGAAGGGGCAGGGGTTTTTAAGGGGAGCAGGGAATGATAAGGAAGCGCAGGGGATGAAGGATGAAGAATAGCGGGAAAATGTTTATTCTGATAGAGGCCATGCTGGCTGTTCTGGTTATTGTGGTGGCCATGGCTATGACACGGGAAAATTATCAGGGAAAGGTTCACAGAGTTTCTGCAATCCTTCCGGATTCGGACGACGCCCAGTGGGCCTCCTTCAAATACGGGCTGAGAATGGCGGCCCAGGATTACGGGGTGAATCTGGTGGTGACCAGTACCGGAAATATACTGACCACTGCGGAGGAAAAAAGCATCATAGACCAGGAAATTGACAGGGGGGCGGATGGTGTCATTGTACAGCCTGTTTTTGAGGGGAATTCCCAGGAAAACTTAAGAGAAACAGATTATAAGGTTCCGGTTATACTGGCGGGGGATGGTGGAGCTTTTGAGCTTCCCACGGTGGAGCCGGACCATTACGCTCTGGGCAAGGCTCTGGCCCGGGAATTGATGGAAGACTACAGCGGGAATCTTCTAGGAAAAAACCTGGGGATTTTGGCAAGGGACGACGGTTCTAAGGCACTCTTAAACCGGAGAGAGGGATTTCTGGATGGAATAGAGGAGGGGGGAGCAACACTGCTGTGGAGCCTGTGGTGGACGGATGACCAGGAGCCGGAGCAGAGGCCGGAGAATGAGGCCAGGGTGGACGTTATCATCGCCCTGGATGATGACAGCCTGATTATGGCCGGAGAAGCGTCTGCGGCCAACAACCTTAGGGGAGCGCTTGTGTATGGAATCGGAAGGTCCATGGAGGCCGTCTACTATCTGGATTCGGGAAATGCCCGGTGCATGGTGGTGCCTGACGAATTCTATATGGGCTACCAGAGCATGACAGAAATTGCAAAGGCCCTTGAGCGCCCCTTCTACCACATGCAGGATATGACGGTTTCTTATACGGTTCTGCGCAAGGAGACGTTGTTTGACAAAGAAAACCAGGAAATTATTTTTACCATGAGTCAGTAGAAATAAGAGGTGCAGTATGAGCAGAAAGAAAAAATGGATGGCGGGCTTCCTGCTGCTTGTGAGCATACAGCTTCTCGTATCCTGCGGGAAGCAGCCGGATACGCCGGATACGGTGTCTTTGGGCGTGGCCTGCTACAACCAGAGCGACGCATTCTTAAGTGAGTGGATTGATTGCCTGAAAAAGGAAATGGATGGCTTAAAGAATGAGGGGATTATGACTACAGTACTCATCCGGGATGCGGCCGGCTCCCAGAGAACCCAGAATGACCAGGTAAAGGAAATGCTTGCCGCAGGCTGCAATGTGCTCTGCGTGAACCTTGCGGACAGAACGGACCCCTCTGAGATTATTGACCTTGCCCGGGAGCAGGATGTGCCTATCATATTTTTTAACCGGGAACCGGTGGCGGAGGACATGCTCCAGTGGGATAAGCTTTATTATGTGGGGGCAGATGCCAAGCAGTCCGGAGTGATGCAGGGAGAGCTGGCAGTGGCAGCCATAGAGGATAACAGCCGGATTGACCGCAATAAGGATGGCAAGATTCAGTATGTGGTACTGGAAGGGGAGCCGGGGCATCAGGATGCCATCATCCGCACGGAAAATGCGGTGGAAACCTTAAAGAACAGTGGGATTGAACTGGAGAAGCTGAGCTTTCAGATTGCCAACTGGAACCGCGCCCAGGCGAAAAACCGGATGCAGCAGCTAATCAGCCAATATCAGAATGAAATCGAGCTTGTCCTTGCAAACAATGACGATATGGCCCTGGGAGCCCTGGATGCCTATGAGACCTTTAACCATACGGAGTCTGCACTGCCGGTATTCTTTGGCATTGACGGAACCAAGGCGGGACTTCTGGCAGTGACCGAGGGGCGACTTTCCGGAACGGTATACCACGACAAGGAAGGGCAGGCAGAGGTGATTGCGAAGCTGTCTGCCGCCCTGGTGCTTGGGGAGGGCATGGATGAGATACCCTTTGAGAATGAGCGGTACATCTATTTGCCCTACCAGAAGGTGACCCTGGAAAATGTCACCGATTTTGATTAATTAATGGCTGTCGTCCTCTTTGGCAATGGCGCACTGGGGAAGAAAGTTGTAAACATCCAGATAGGAGTCCAGCTCTGCATCTGTCTCAGGCGGCCGGGGTACGGAACCGGTACAGTCGGTGGTGGAGTTGGACCGAAAGAAATCATACTCCAGATTGGGGGTATATTCCGGGGCTTTTTTGTTCCCGCTTTTTTCATCTACAACATTCAATAATGAGTTTTTAAATTCCATAATGTCTTAAAGCTCCCTTCTTTTTCATATAGTTTTTGCAGATGCACTTTTTTTATACGTTACAGCTTTGCCAAAGGTTGTATAAACACCGGATGTACAAAGGACAAATTACGGGGTATAATGTAAAGAAAAGGAGCAGGAGGCATTATGAAAAAACAAGGGTTGACGAAAAAATTCTGGCTGGCGCTGGTGATTTTTAGCCTGATGGGGCAGGTGGCCTGGGTGGTAGAGAACATGTATTTCAATGTGTTCATATACAAAATGTTCCACGCCTCGGCGGCAGATATTTCCCGGATGGTGGGATTAAGCTCTGTGGCGGCCACCGTGACCACTATTTTGATGGGCGCATTTACGGATTATGTGGGGAAGCGGAAGGTGTTTATCTGCGGCGGTTATCTGGCCTGGGGCGTCTCCATTCTGTCCTTTGCCTTTCTTCGGATGGATTTATTGACACCCCTTGCGGGCAGCGCTGTCCAGGCGGCGGCTCTGGGGGTGACCCTGGTAATTATTTTAGACTGCGTAATGACGTTTTTGGGCTCCTGGGCCAACGACGCCTGCTTTAACGCCTGGATGACAGACTGGGGCGACGAGACCAACCGGGGGAGGATTGAGGGAATTAATTCCATGATGCCCCTGGTGGGTATTCTTGTGGTATTTGGCGGATTTTCCGCGTTTAATCTGGAGGAAGCCGCCAGCTGGACCATCATTTACACAGTGGTTGGCGGGGTTGTGATGCTCATGGGCATTCTGGGCATCTTTCTCATTGATGAGAAGCCGGGACTTAGAGAAGAAAAAGCCAGGACGGGTTACTTTCAGACGCTATCTTACAGCTTCCGTCCCTCGGTGATAAAAGCCAATTCTCTGCTGTACGCAGTCATCGGGGCTTTTGCCATTTTCGGCATCTCCATTCAGGTATTCATGCCCTACTTGATTCTGTACTATGAAAAAGCTCTGGGCATGACAAATTACGTGTTCATTATGGCTCCGGCCATAATACTGGCGGCTGTCATCACGGCCCTTTATGGGAGAACCTTTGATTTGCTGGGCTTTAAAAGCTCGGTGGTACCCACGGTGATTTTTCTGTCGGTGGGATATATTCTCCTGTATGTGGGAACCCAAATGGGGATTGTCTTTGTGGGCTCCCTCTTTATGATGACGGGATATCTCACCGGGATGGCTATCTTTGGGGCCATGATTCGAACCCGGATTCCCGCCGGGAAATCCGGGCAGTTTCAGGGAATGCGTATCATCGGGCAGGTGCTGATCCCGGGTATAATAGGGCCTGCCATCGGGGCTGCCGTTTTAAAAAATGCAGAGTTAATCCGGAATTCTGACGGAACCACGTCCTTTTTGCCCAACCGGAATATTTTCTTAGCGGCACTGGTGGTGGCGTTGGTGCTGTTTTTCGTGCTCTGGATCCTGTTCCTGGTGATGCGGCGGGCACATTACTGTCTCCTTAGCCAAGAAGGAGAGCAGCTTATGGAGGAATGGGGAAGGCAGGGCCAGAAACCGAAGGGTTGAAGTTAAAATTTATAATTCTTACAG
>CAPNGW010000107.1 GCA_948665105.1 uncultured Lachnospiraceae bacterium | reverse complement strand
GGCTTTGGGGCATCATCCGGGTGTATGACAAAAGGAAGGACTGCTTACTGCCCCTCTGCCAGGGAAGGAGCCAGATGATTCCGCTGCCTCCCTGCCCGGGCAAGGACGCTGTGATTCGCAAATTTGAGATTGCCGCCATTCAGACGGAAATTGTCTACAACCGCTACGGCGATCACGACCCGGACGGACTGGTGTTTGTGCCCGTGGAAGAGATTGAAGGGGTGCGGTGTGGAAAGCAGAAGATAAAGCCTTTGATTCTTCGGGCACATGTGGGAGAGTGGATTGAGATTACCCTCCACAATCTCTTTGAGAAGCCCGTACCATATTTTGACTACCCCAGGGTGCCCCTGGACAGGGAATACCAGCCCTCTGCGCGGGTGTCCTTAAATCCTCAGTTTCTGCATTATGATGCGGCGGCGGACTCCGGCATCAATGTGGGCTATAATCTCAAGGAGCAGACCGTGGCTCCGGGAGAGAGCCGCAAATACCTCTGGTATGCGGATAAGGAGTACGGTGCCTGTCTCATACAATCCTTCGGAGACATGAGAAATCACCGGTATCACGGACTCTTTGGAACCATTATCATTGAGCCCGCCGGGGCGGACTGGTTTCGGAATATGTCCATGAAAAAAGGCACATACGAAGAGCAGGCGATCATCACCGCACCGGGGATTGACAGCTTCCGGGAATTTGTCATTTTTATCCAGAATGGGATTCGGCTTCTGGATGAGGACGGGGAGCTGATTAAAACTGCGGAAGGGGACGGAGAAGCGGTGGACGCAGAGGATACGGGAGAGAAGGGCTATAATTACAGAAGTGAGCGGTTTTATAATCGCCTTGTCAGAGATAAACGGATTTCCAAGGTGTTCAGCAGCCGGGTACACGGAGACCCTTCCACCCCTCTGTTGAAGGCTTATGCCGGTGAGCGGGTGGTATTTCGCACTGTGATGCCAGCCGATAAGCCCAGAAATGTAAGCTTCGCCCTCCATGACCACGTGTGGGCCCAGCAGCCTCTGGACCCATTTGCCAGGGTGATTCCCATTCAGGGAGCCATCAGCATTGGAAAAGTTTCTGAGATAGAGCCTGTCTGCGGTGTCTCCTGCCCGGGAGATTACCTGTATCGCTCCGGCAGCCTGAAATGGGATGTGGAGTCAGGAATGTGGGGGATTTTGCGAGTGATGAAGCATGGGCTGGGCTGCAAATGCCAGCAGGTGTGCCGTTTTGTGGCAGGAGGATTCCGAGGAAAATAATCAAAATAGGAAAATAAGCGGTATACCCAAATAGTCAGAATCCAAAACGGTGAGAATACGCAAATAGTCAGAGTATCAGAGAGAGGATGCCTCAGGCAAAGGGATTTTCCAGGGCCTGGGGCATTCTTTTCCCTGTCAGAAAACCCAGAGGCTGTTGTCCTTGTATTTAAAAAGCGTTTCAAAAAGCCATGGCTCACAGCTGTATGAAGGAAAAAGTATGAAGGAAAACGCTACGGCATAGTTGACAGCAGGAAATTCCTGTGATAGAATAGCTTTACCGACTAATAGTCGGTTGGTTGTCAATCAATGCAAAGAGTACATTCGGTTTACGGTCAATCATTGTAAAGGATATATAAGGGTGGTGGAGCGGTATGAGAGTAGTGAAAACGGCCAAAGAGCGCAGGGATGAGATACTTAACGTGGCGGAGCGGCTGTTTGCGTTAAAGGGCTTTGATTATACCAGCATAACGGATATCCAAAATGAAGTAGGGATTGCCAGAGGAACCTTGTACTACCATTTTAAGTCCAAGGAGGACATTCTGGATGGCATCATCAGCCGGATTACCACGGATTTGGTGGGAAAGGCAAAGGCCATTGCAGCCCAAAAGGAAATCCCGGTCCTTAATCGTCTGACCATCATGATGCGCGCATTAAATGTGAATAATGATCTGGGGAATGAGATCATGCAGCAGGTGCATAAGCCTCAAAATGCCCTGATGCATCAGAAAATGCAAAAGGAGCTGTTAGCAGGCATCAATCCGCCTGTCACCAGTCTCATTGAGGAAGGAATCGCCCAGGGCATATGCCATACGAAGTATCCAGGGGAGGTGGTGGAAATGACGCTTTTGTATTCCAACACAGCCTTCGATGCCCTTTTAGACCAAAGCGAGGAAGAGCGGTACAAGAGGATTATGGCTTTTATTTATAACCTGGAGCGTTTGCTTGGAATGGAAGAAGGAAGTATGCAGACGGTAATCCTTCCGATTTTTGAGGAAGATATATCCCATTAGGGAATTATGCTGCTCACGCAACCCAACCCAGGCAGAGAATTCTGCAAAGCAGAATCATTTTTTATACTATTTAACCAACTGACGTTCAGTCTGAAAAGGAGAGAATCATGGAAACACATAAAAGCAATTATTCAAAATTCTTACTGTTGTGGGCGGGTGAGCTCATATCCGCCGTTGGCGGGGGACTTACCAGCTTCGGTCTGGGGGTGTATGTATTTCAACGGACAGGGAGCACGGCCAGCATGGCCCTTGTGACGCTTCTGGCTTTTTTGCCCACATTTTTACTTAGCGTTCCCGCCGGAGTGCTGGCAGACCGGCATGACAGACGGCTGCTTATGATGATTGGAGACGGCTTTTCGGCATTGGGTATCCTCTACATACTAATCTGTATGGTGCGGGGGGAAGCGGCCCTGTACCAGATTTGTATCGGCGTGTTCATAAGCTCCATATTTTCGGCCCTTCTGGAACCCTCCTACCGGGCCACGGTAACGGATCTTCTCACCAAAGAGGAATACTCCAGGGCCAGTGGCATGGTGAGCATTGCCGGAAGCGCAAAATATTTAATTTCTCCCATTCTGGCCGGGATTCTGCTGGCGGCCAGTGATATCAGGCTTTTGCTGATTATCGACATCTGTACCTTCTTCCCCACGGTGATAGCCGCGGCAGTGGTGAAGAAAGAGATTGCGGTTAAGGCGGCAGAGCGCCGGGAATCCTTTATGGAGAGCCTGAAGCAGGGCTTTGAGGCGGTTACAGGCAGACGGGGAATCCTGCTTCTGATTACGGCATCTGCGCTGATTACCTTTTTTATGGGGACCTTTCAGATTCTTGCCCGGCCTGTAATTCTGGATTTGGCGGACAGCGTTGTGCTTGGTGTTGGAGAAACTGTCTGCGCCTTAGGAATGCTGGTATCCGGTGTGTTTTTGGGAGTCAAAGGGATTCGAAGGGGCTATGGGGCAATCTTAAGTATCTCTCTGTTTGTTGCAGGAATTGGTATGGCAGGCTTCGGCATCTTTGAAAACATCATCGGTATATGCCTGTTTGGATTTACCTTTTTTGCCATGCTGCCCATTGCCAATAACTGTCTGGATTATCTGGTGAGGACAAATATACCGGATGAGCTTCAGGGGCGTGCCTGGGGATTGATTGGCTTTATCTCCCAAATCGGATATGTAGTTGCCTATGCTGCCGCAGGAGTGGCGGCGGACGGGGTGGCATCACAGCTTCAGATAAGCGTAGGAAGGGGAGCTGCCGCAATTATCGTGGCAGCAGGAGCCTTACTGAGTCTGACAGCATTGCTCTTATATGCTATGAAAAGTGTGAGAATGCTGGAAAGGAAATCCCATGATAAAGAATCTGATCTGGAATGATATAAAACAAAATAAGCTGCTGTCCGCTGCCACAGTCTTTTTTATGACAATTTCGGCTATGCTCCTTGCCCTCACGGTGTTACTGGCGTCCAGCCTTCTGGGTGCCATAGACAGCCTGATGGAGAATGCCAGGGTCCCCGATTTTATGCAGATGCATACCGGGGAATTGGAGGTTTCGGAGATATCCCGCTTTGCCCAAAGTCGTGAGGAAATTAAGGAGTGGCAGATATGCCGGTTTTTGAATTTTGATAACAGCCAGCTTACCCTTGGAGGCATAAGCCTCGCAGACAGTACCCAGGATAACGGGCTTTGCACCCAGGGGGAAGGGTTTGATTATCTTATGGATATGGAAAATAAGGTGCCGGGGGTTCTGCCTGGCCAGGTCTATGTGCCGGTTTGCTATCGGAGCCAGTATCACCTGTCGGTGGGGGATACCATGGAAATCGGAGATTACAGGCTTCTCATTGCAGGCTTTCTTCGGGACGCACAGATGAATTCCATGATGGCCTCCTCCAAACGGTTCCTTGTGCATCCAAAGGATTATGAAGGGATAAAAGCATATGGGGATGGACGTGGAATTGCACAGGAGGAATACCTCATCGAATTTCTTGTGGTGGACGGTGCAGACACAGGTGTGCTGGGCACAGCATATGCCGGGGAGGGACTGCCGGCAAACGGTCCTGCAGTCACCAGGCCCCTCATCCGCATGATGAATGCCCTCTCGGATGGAACCATGATTTTTGTGATTTTTCTTTTGAGCATCGTAGTTCTTTTGATTTCCATGCTCTGCATCCGGTTTATGCTGCTGCTTAAAATGGAGCGGGACCGGAAGGAAGTGGGGATGCTTAAGGCCCTTGGCGTGGGGAAAAAAGAAATCCGAATACTCTATTTTGCAAAATACGCCTTATTCTCCGGCTTAGGGGCAGCTTTTGGTCTGCTTATGGCTTCTCTTCAAAAGGCTGCCTTGGAAAAACAACTCAAGGAAGCTTACGGCGCAGGTCCCGGGGGACTTTCATCAGCCGCCCTGGCAGTACTGGCGGTACTGCTTGTGGAAGGCATCCTTCTGCTCTCGATACGGAGAGCCTTAAAAAAGATGGAAAAGCTGTCAGCCCTGGAAGCCTTGCTGGCCCCACAGGAGGAGAGACCCTCCCGGGGGATTTTCTCAAGTGTGGGGGCAGGAATAAGGAAAACCAGCCGAAGGCAGTATTTTGTGATTGGCCTGGTGGCTTTGGCCTGTACCCTGCTGATGCTTGTGCCCCAGAATTTATACAGCACCATGTCTGCGCCTGAGTTTGTAACGTATATGGGAATCGGAGACGGTGAGATTCGCATGGATGTACGGCAGACGGAGGGGATTGATTCTGCAACGGAGCAGATTGCCCTGGCACTTAAGCAGGATACACAGGTGAGGCAGTATGCGGTACTTAGGACAAAATCCTGTCCGGTAGTCTTAGAGGATGGAACAACCATCAATCTGACTGTGGAGACAGGGGATCACAATATTTTCCCTGTAAGCTGCCTGGAAGGAAGGCTGCCTGGGAAGCAGGGGGAGATTGCACTGTCTTCCATGAATGCGGAGGAATTGGGATTAACGGTGGGCGATACTCTTAAGCTTATGGTGGATGGAAAGCCCGTGGCCCATACCGTCTGCGGCATTTATTCCGACATTACCAACGGGGGAAAGACGGCGAAGGCATATGACCTTTACGATGGTGGGCCTTCTGTGTGGAGCGTGGTGTATGTCTCCCTGGAGGAATCCGCGGGGAAAGAAGCGTGGATGGAGGGGTACAGGAAGAAAGGCGTGGATGTGACGGATATTGCAGATTATGTGAAGGACACCTATGGACAGACCTTGCAGCAGCTTGGCCTGGCATCCAAAGTGTCAGCGACCATCTCTGTGCTTGTGATTTTCATGGTAGTTATGCTGTTTATGCGGCTGATTGTGGAAAAAAACCGTTATCGTGTTTCCCTGTACAAAGCCTTGGGATTTACAGGCCTGGATATAAAAAGGAGCTATTTTCTGGAAGGGCTCCTTCCTGTTGCAGGGGGAATTGTGCTGGGGCTGCTTTTGGGAAATCTGCTTGGCGAAAGCCTTTGCGGAGTGGCGCTGAAGGCCTTTGGCGCAGACAGCTTCCGGTTTGTGATTGACTGGGGGCAGGTATTGGTTTTAATCCCGGCGGCGCTGTCAGGAGCGGCAATTCCGGCGATTTTGGCCGGCATTGCAGAAATTGGGAATATCAAGGCTTACGAGTGCTGTGTGGGAAGAGAGTAAATGAGAAAAGGGAGAAGCAAGCATGGAGATATTACTGAGAGCAGAAAAATTGCGTAAGGATTCCATCCTGAATGAGGTCTCTTTTGAGATGGCCCAGGGAGAGATGCTGGCGGTTATGGGACCATCCGGCTCCGGGAAGTCCACATTGCTATATCAGGTGGCCGGCATGGATGTGCCATCCGGCGGCCAGGTGTGGTTAAAGGATACGGAAATTACCGGACTGACGGAGGACGAGAGGGCCAGACTGCGTCTTAGACGCATGGGATTTGTATTCCAGCAGATGAACATGATGGCAAATTTAAATATTCTGGATAACATTTTGCTGCCCGCCATACAGGCCAACAAGGGCAGATATAAACAATCAAAGGGCCAGCTGAAGGAAAAAGCCAGAGAGCTGATGAAAAAGCTCTCCATTTCCAATCTGGAAAATCGCAGAATCACCCAGGTTTCCGGTGGCCAGCTCCAGCGGGCATGCATCGTGAGAAGTATGATAAATTCCCCGGAGATTTTATTTGCAGACGAGCCCTCTGGCGCTCTCAATAAGAGTGCGGCGGAGGAGGTCATGAAGGAGCTGGGAATGCTGAACCGTGAAGGGATGGCAATTCTGATGGTCACCCACGACAGCCGGGTTGCAAGCAGCTGCGATAGGATTCTGTATCTTTTGGATGGACGTATCCTGGGAGAGCTAAAGCTGGGAAAGCCGGAAGCCGGAACGGAAAAATGCCGGGAAGAAAAGGTAAACCTGTGGCTCATGGAAATGGGATGGTAAGGGGAGAAAGAAGCTATTAGAGAGCTCCAGGGGCCAGCTGTCCAAAGCTTACCCCTCCTTCAAGGCTTTCAAATACGCACTGGGCGATACCCCCTCGTGAGACTTAAATACCCGGCTGAAATAGAAGGCATCTGTAAAGCCTACCATCTCCGCCACATCCTTAAGCTGGATATCGGGATTGCTCTGCATCAGCTTTTTGGCCATATTAAGCCGGAGCTCCCCGATGTACTTGCTGGGGGAGATGCCGAATTCCGCTTTGAACAGGGTGGACAGGTACTTCTCGTTGTAGCCGAAGATGTCCTGAAATATTTTATATGTGATCTGTGAAGTAAAATTCTTATTCAGCCAGTTGCGCACCTGCCAGGCCAGGGAGTGCTGGGCATCGGGAAGGGCCTCCCTGCTGGAAAAGCCGTAAATCTGCTCCATCTCAAAGAGAAGCTCCTGCTCCAAATCCTCATAGGACTGACTGGTGCAGACAAGCTCTGAGGCGTCGGGATAGATGATATTTGCCTCCTGGTAATCATGAATTACCGTGCTGATAAAGTAACGAAGGTCAATGACCAGTTGAAATTGAGTAATCTGTGACTTTTGCCAGTGCATAAGCATGGAGCGGATAATTTCCCGGAGGCTTTCCAGGGAGGGGTGCTCCGGGATGCAGTTACATAGCTGCATAATTTCCACGGAGACAGGGGAAGGCTCATTTCTTACCGGGTGATAGCGGCGAATCTCACCTTTTCCAAACCGGTTGTGAAAAAGGGCGTAAAGATACACATTTCTGGTGAGCTCATGAAGCCCCTGCCCGTCCAGGATGGTGTCGGAGATCACCAGATTCAGGCAGGTGTCGGGGGAGACAAACGCCTGGTACAGGGACGTGGCGACGGCATCGGTATCCACCTGGTGGCCTGCTGGTGCGGTGACGGCACAGATGCTTTCGTTGTG
>CAPNGW010000106.1:379-7640 GCA_948665105.1 uncultured Lachnospiraceae bacterium | reverse complement strand
TTCCGGCTTCGGTGCCGCCGAAAAATTCATCCATGCGGAATTCCTCGCCGTTGCCCCGGCCACCTCCCATGCCCATACTGTCAGGCTTGTAGAGTTCACCGTAATCTCTGCCGTAATTTCGTTGCAGAAAGGCTTCTTCCACACCCTCCACCGCAAGATAAAGTCCCCAATCCTCTCCATTTACCATGATATACACATAGCTGCAAAGTGGGGAGGCCACCCCCATTTCCCGCATCATCTGATAGGACAGATAGTCCTTCATATAGGTATTGTCCTGAATGATATTGTTGAGGCATAGCTTATCCAGACCGTGATAATTCCTGGTATCATCATAGTGGTCAAACTCAATCTTAAAGCTGTATCGGTCATTGCCATATGACTCCACCTGGGTCAGAGAGGTATTGCCCTTTCCCCGGATTCCAACGTTTTTGAAGGCTTCATTGTCGATTACAAGGGTGCAGGAGGAATACTCCTCACTTTTGCAGCTTGCTATAAACTCCTGCCAATCATCCATAATAATATTGATTGTATGCACCCGGGAGGTATCAAACAGCCTGCCTTCATAGCCCATCACTCTGGAAGCCGCCTGAACGCCAAAGCGCTCAAGGTTCACAAAGAGAGCCGTCAAAAGCAATGTGGCGGCTAAAACTACATAGCAGATTTTATCAAAATGCCTGTGTGTTGACATACTGTGCCTCCTTACCCCATATATTCGCCGTTATAGCTCACAAGCACTGCACTGTTGACTCCGTTCATCCCGGACAATACGTTGACAAAATCGGTGTTGTCATCCTTCATGCGTATCTCAAGATTCAGCTCAATCAAACCCTTCCGGGCAGTTTTGCTCTTAACCACGCACCTTTGAACCTGATTTTTCAGAAACGCTTCTGCGTTCTTTTCCGCTTCAACATCTGCACAGGAAAGTACCACGATATAGGGATTTAAGTGGGACTTCCTGTTGACGAAAACAAGAAGGGTCACACCGATGACAACACTTCCAGTAACAGCAAGGGGAATCATACCGGCTGCCAGCACGATACCCACCGCAATGGACCAAAATAAAAATGCGATATCAAGGGGCTCCTTGATGGCCGTGCGGAAGCGGACGATGGAGAGGGCACCCACCATACCAAGGGAAAGAACCACATTGGAGGTAACTGCTAAGATAACCACAGTGGTAATCATCGTAAGAGCAATCAAGGTTGTGCCGAAGCTGGAGGAATACATGATGCCCTGATATGTCTTTTTATACACAAAGAAAATAAACATGCCCAGGCCAAAGGCCAGTGTCAGTGAAATTACGATATCGAGAATACTCACACTTGTGATATTCTCCAGAAAGCCCGATTTGAAAATGTCATTAAAAGTCATACTTTGTTTCTCCTTTTATACTTTTTTGGTTTAGCCGTAGATTCTGCACACGGCATATTTTGAAAATGCACTGGTCCGGCAATTTCTCAGCTGTACAACATCACGGATAATGTCCGGCAGGTATTCGTCCCATTTCACTTCCAGAACCGCAGGTGCACCGCCTGGGGGAACCGTAACACAGTCATCCCTCAGAAAGCCGGTACACTGCAAGCCTAACCGGAGATTGTAGTCCAAGGTCACACGGACATTGCCGGGTGCAAACACAAAGGGTTCCCTTGTGTAGTCCACGATTACCTTGGGACGAAGTCCCTGACTCATCATCTTGCTGTAGAGTTCTTCCATAAGGGGCTCACCCCTTTGCATCATGAGGCTGTATTCCCCATCCACAATCGCCTGAGCCAGCTCCCTTGTACAGGCAGCGCTTTCCTTCAGACAAAGTCCGTTGGCCTTACTTTTCTTTTCCAGCCTGATAAATGAAGTATCGCCGTTATAAAAGCGAATTCGGAATTTCTCACGGAGATTTACACCGTCCGTCTTTTCCCGCAGTACCTTATCTGAGGAATTGTCAAAATAAAGGCTCCGAATTCCATATTTGCCGTCTATCGTATGAGAATCCTGTTTTGCTACTGTGGAAAGCCTTTGCCTTAAAATCATGATATCGCCGTAGCTTATCTCATGCTTCCATTCGTGCCGGTATTTCATTTTCCCACTCCTTTCCGAAGTACTTTCCCATAAGTTTCGGGGTTGAAAATCCCCTTTTAAGCCCAGCATCATCTCATGAGTTGCCCGACAAATGATGCTTTTCAAAACTGGGATGGGCAAATAGCACAAATTGTATTCCGATTTGTGACTGTGCAGAATCTTAGAGCGTCTTAATGTTCTGTCTGCAACCAGCAATTCGATGGCACGGATGCCGACGAAAGCCCGTTTTGCGCTATGGACGGCGCATAGAGGGCGGTTGCGTCCGGGTAGGGGAGCTTTCCCCAGAACATTTAGAGGCTCTTAGATTCGGAACCCGGAACAACAGTGGAATACAATTTGTGCTATTTACCACGCACAATCTGACAAAGCATCATTTGTCGGGCAACTCATCTTATAAAAAAGTCCTCCTGTACTTTGATGAAATCATTGTACAGGAGGAAGATTGAACTTATATTGAAGACACAAAATATTCAATTATTATACCCTTGTCAAGAGAGGGTACCGCTGCCACATCCCGCTTACCCAGACGGAAGCAATACTTGAAACTCCACAAACCCGTCATAGCAGTGAAGATCTATCTTTCCGCCATGGGCAGTCACGATTGCTTTGGCAATTGCAAGGCCAAGTCCATAGTGCTTGTCTTCGCTGTTTCTGACAGAATCAAGACGATAGAACCGTTCAAATAACTGTTCTTTCTGTTTTGAAGGAATTTCCTCTCCCTGATTGACGACTGACAGTTTTACATATTTTTGTTCTTTACTCAGTGCCAAACATACGGCTTTTCCACCGGAGCCGTGGCGTATCCCATTATCCAGCAAAATAGATACCAGCTGCTTAAGCTGTGGGCTGTATCCCTTGACGCCCAATCCATCTTCCACATCCACCTTAAGGGTTAACCCCTTTTCAAAGGCTACACTTTCAAAGGGAAGAGCTTCGCCGGTTACAAGACGGCTCAAATCGATAGCTTCCATCTTGGGCATTACATTCTCTGTGCGGGCAAGCTCCAATAGCTGCTCCACAAGCACTCCCATCCGTTCATTTTCGTACTGGATGTTGGCAAGCCATTGGTTGTCTCCGATTTCCCTTGACAAAAGCTCCGCATTGGCGCTGACCACCGATATCGGCGTTTTCAGCTCGTGACCGGCATCCGAAACAAACTGCTTTTGCTTCTGATAGCTGTCTTCCAGGGGCTTGACAATTCTCTTTGCAAGGTATACCGCCAGGAAGAAAAACACAAGAATGGCAGCTCCGCCGAAGATAAGCGTATAGCGAAACAAGGTGAGCATATTTCCGTTGATAATGGTGTTGTCCATAAAGGCAGCCAGCACATATCCTCCCTTATCCGCCATATAATATGCCAGACTGTTTTTCACCCCTGCCGTCCCGTCCTTATCCAGTATTTCCAGGGCCATGGCCTGAAGCTCCTCATCCGTATAAATCTCCCTTTTATCGTTATGGGTTTCAAGAATTTTACCGTCATAGGAGATTGCAACGGAATAGAAGGTAGACAGCTTGAATTCCGGCAATTCCGAATAATGGGGGGCACCCATGTCGGGGGGCGGTTTTACGGAAGCAAAACCCTCCGGAGGATGCTCCAGTGAGTATAGGGCAGCATGCTCCGCCAGCATTTTACGGTTATGCTTTGACATCTCATAGTAGCTGGAGGCGTAAATAACGGTGAGCATGCCTGACCACAGGAAAATCAGCACAGACATGAGAGATGCCACAATTTTCCATCTTGATTTTCTAAACATTGCCACACCTCAATTCATAGCCGACTCCTCTGACAGCCTTAATCTCAGTTCTGGCTTCCACAAAGGCCAGCTTCCTTCGGGTAAAGGACATATATACCTCCACATTGTTGTATTCTGCATCGCTTTCAAGACCCCAAATCCTCACTGCAAGCTGTTCACGGGTCAGAATCTGTCTCTGATTGGCAATCAGATATTCCAGAATTCGGTATTCCTTTTCACTGAGCCGCACCCTTTGTCCGTTGGTAACACAGGAAAGCGTGCAGGTATTCGTATTAAGGACAATATCTCCATAGCTCAATGTTCCGTCGGGAGCATCAATGCTTCTTCTGCCCAGGGCACGAAGCCTTGCCAGCAATTCCCTTGTCATGAAGGGTTTTGTCAGATAGTCATCAGCGCCGCTGTCAAGCCCCGTAACCTTATCATCCAGCTGGGCCTTTGCCGTCAGCATAAGAATGGGTGTACGGATGCCTGTTTGCCGTATCACCCTGGCGATTTTACATCCGTCCATTCCAGGAAGCATGACGTCAAGAATGATAATGTCGTAAACGCCACTCTTTGCCGCTTCCAGTCCATCAACACCGTCAGCAAAATGGTCCACCTGGTACTTTTCAAGGCGCAGGAGCTCATAAAGGGCCTGGGCCATCCTTTTTTCATCCTCAACAAGTAAAAGTCTCATTTTGATACCTCCCCTTGTCCTCATTATACTTAAAAAAATTGAAAAAACATTGAAAATATTATAGAATGTGCCAAAGCACATTCTCGCGCCGAGCGCGGTCGCTTGCGACACCATTCCTCTTCGCGCGAGTGCGCATACTCCTGGAAGGTTTTAATCATATAGGAAACTTCGTTTTCTATATGATTAAAAATACCGGGAAAAACCTTCAACGGTTCTTCCCGGTATTCCTTTTTGACATTTTCCTCAGCTCACGCTTATCTTACTGTCCCAAATCGTTTTTAAGTCTTGCGGTCAAAGCCGGAACAATCTTGGTAAGGTCGCCTACAATTCCGAAGTCAGCCACATCAAAGATAGGAGCATCCTCATCCTTGTTGATGGCGATGATGATATCGGACTCCTCCATACCAGCTACGTGCTGGATAGCGCCGGAAATACCGATGGCAAAGTACACATTGGGACGAACCGTCTTACCGGTCTGTCCTACCTGTACATCCTGGGGCTTCCAGCCATTCTCAACAACGGCACGGGAACAGCTTACAGTTCCGCCCAGTACATCTGCCAAATCCTGTAACATCTGGAAGTTCTCTTCGCAGCCAACGCCACGTCCACCGGATACCAGGATATTTGCCTCCATGATGTTCTCGGTTGTCTTGGCCTGCTTGATAATGTTTAAGATTTCCACGTACTTATCGTTGGGGGTAAAGCCCGGATTGTAGTCGATAATCTCTGCGGTTCTGCCTGCCTCACGCTCTAATTTCTGCATAACGCCGGGACGAACAGTGGCCATCTGGGGACGGTTGTCCGGACATGCAATGGTAGCGATGGTGTTTCCGCCGAAGGCCGGACGAGTCATGAGAAGCTGGTTGTGCTTCTGCTCCTTGCCGGGAAGGGGATTTAACGGGAAATCACCGATTTCCAGGGAAGTACAGTCAGCGGTCAGACCAGTTTTTACTCTTGCAGAAACGGTGGGGCCAAGGTCACGTCCAATGGCGGTTGCACCTACCAGCACGATGTCCGGCTTGTACTCGTTAATCACTGCGGACAGTGCATGTGCGTAAGGCTCGGTGCGGTAGGTTTCCAGTGCCGGGTCGTCAACCACGATAATCCGGTCTGCGCCGTACTCTGCCAAATCAGTAGCCAGTCCCTTCACATTGTGACCCAGCAATACTGCGGTTACATCTGTGTTAAGGTCCTTTGCCAGCTCTTTTCCTTTTCCGATTAATTCGAAAGCAATGTTGCTTAACTCGTTATCAACCTGCTGTGCGTATACGTATACGCCCTTATATGCTTCTAAACTCATTCTTTTCACCACTTTCCTTATTTATTAGATGATATGTTTTTCTTTCAGTTTGTCGAAAATGTACTCCACGGACTCTGCGGTACCGAAGTTCACACGCTCACCGGCACCTTTGCGAACCTTGTCGGAAGCCTTTGCAATCTTGGTGGGAGAACCTGCCAGTCCGATGTCGCCATCATCCAGATCCTTTAAGTCTTTTCTGCCCCAAACGGTAACTTCCTTATCATAGGCATCGAAAATTCCGCCGGGAGTCATGTAACGGGGAACATTCAGTTCGGAAAGTGCGGTAATCAGGCAGGGCATTTTTGCCTTAACTTCATGATACCGATCCTCGTACTGTCTCTTTACAATTACGGAATCGCCTTCCACCCGGATATCCTCAGCGTAAGAAATTACGGGGATGTCAAGATGCTCTGCTATCTGGGGACCAACCTGTGCGGTGTCGCCGTCGATGGCCTGACGTCCGGTGATAATCAAATCATACTCCAGGTTGCGGATACCTGCCGCAACAGTGGAGGAGGTAGCCCAGGTATCGGCTCCGCCCAGAACCCGGTCTGTAATCAGGATTGCCTTATCGGCTCCCATAGCCATTGCCTCACGAAGGGCTTCTTCTGCCTTGGGAAGACCCATGGTAATAACGGTTACCTCTGCGCCCATTTCGTCCTTAATTCTAAGAGCTGCCTCCAAACCTGCCTTGTCGTCCGGGTTCATGATAGCCAGCATGGATGCTCTGTCCAAAGTACCGTCTGGATTGAACTTTACGCCACCCTTGGTATCGGGTACCTGTTTAATACATACAATTATTTTCACGGTAGTTTCACTCCTTATATTTTTGTTAGATTATTGATAAAATGCAGATGCAGTTTTTGCGCGGATTGATTTGCGCTTCCGAATGTACATCCAAAATATTACGCTCATGCAAGCATGGCTCCATATTTTTGCTGTCCATTTTCAATCCGCTGGTTTCGCGGCTATTTCTGTCATCCATTCTCAATCCGCTGGTTTCGCGGCTATTTCAACAGTGCGCCGGAAATTACCATACGCTGAACCTCGGAGGTTCCTTCGTAAATCTCGGTAATCTTGGCATCACGCATCATGCGCTCTACATCATATTCACGGATATAGCCGTATCCGCCGAAGAGCTGCACGCACTCGGTGGTCACTGCCATGGCAGTCTCTGCTGCAAATAATTTTGCGGTTGCTGCTTCGATGGAGTAGTTTCTCTGAGTTGCCTTTGCCATAGCAGCCTTGTAAACCAAAAGCTTTGCAGCTTCAATTCTGGCAGCCATATCAGCCAGCTTGAACTGGGTGTTCTGCTGCTGCGCAATGGCGCGTCCGAACTGCTTTCTCTCCTTGGTGTACTCGATGGTGCGCTCCAGTGCGCCCTCAGCGATACCCAATGCCTGTGCAGCGATACCGATACGTCCGCCGTCCAGAGTATGCATAGCGATGGGGAAGCGA
>CAPNGW010000106.1:0-286 GCA_948665105.1 uncultured Lachnospiraceae bacterium | reverse complement strand
CTCGTAGGTGGAAGAACCACGGATACCCATCTTCTTTTCTTTCGTTCCGAAGGAGAATCCCGGTGCTCCCTTCTCAACGATAAATGCAGAGAAGTTCTTTTTCTTTCTGCCTCTCTTGTCCTCGGTCACGCTGGTAATGGCGATAACAATGTATACATCGCCCACCTTACCGTTGGTGATGAAGCACTTGGAGCCGTTCAGTACCCACTCGTCGGGCAGAGCTATCGGCGCATTCCAGAATACACAGTTCCAGCTGGCTGATATGGCTACCAAAGTAGAAGCGGCT
>CAPNGW010000105.1 GCA_948665105.1 uncultured Lachnospiraceae bacterium | reverse complement strand
CTGCATTCCACTCTGGTGTCCAGTTATTAACGTTCATTAAAACCCCTTGATTGTGCGCCTCTACCGCATTATCAAAGCATTTTTTGATATGCTCCTGGTCTCCCAGGAAATTGCCGGAGCGGTCAAAGAATTGGTCACCCTCCACCTGAGCCAGAGACTGCATGAAGATCATTTCAATATTGTCAAACAGGTATGCGCCTGTTTTCTCCTTCAAAACGGGAGCGATTTCATACATCTTCTCCCAGGTATTATAGGCTTCTGCCACTTTTTCCGGCTCATATTCCAGTCCGGCTTCCTCAAAAAGGTCTGCCCGGTAGAACAATGCCGTGGGGGCCGTATCAAGAGGCAGCGCAATCAGAGCGCTTCCGTCCGGGGTCATTGCCATATCCCATTTCCAGTCATAGTACAAATCCTTGATTTCCCCTGCATTATAAGGAGCATCCAGCAAATTTAAGAATTTGCCTGCATTGGGCATAAGAGAAATAATCCAGTCATTCAGCAATACAATGTCCGGTAATTCTCCGCCGCCTGCCAGGGTTGTATTTATTTTGGCCAAAAAGTCACCACCGATGGCTTCAGCCTGTAAATCAATGTTAAATTCCTCTTCCGCCAGGTCCAAAAGACCCTCGTCAATTCCGTTTGTCCAATACCACATCGTCAGGGTCTCCTTTTTGGAGCTGTCTCCCTCTGTCTTGCCGGAGCTTTCCCCCTCTGTCTTGCTGCTGTCCGGGCTTCCTGCATTGTCCTTGTTGCCGGTATCTTTGGCGCCTCCTCCGCAGCCTGCCAAAAATGTCAATGTCATCAACACTGCTAAAATCGCTCTAAACTTCTTCATAAATTCTTCTTCCTTTCTTCTCAGTCGTTTTTACTATTTCTGGATGCATGTATACGCTCCATAAGTAAGTGTATATTCCCACTTCTCCCCTGCTTTTCTTTCCTCTATAGCCTGCCCTCCTTTCATCTCTACAGGGTATGGTAAACGGACGATTGCTCTGCTGTTATATGGAATCCCCAGCTGCATCACAATTTGTCCGTGAATACGTTTCCAGGAAATACTTACGGTTCCCTTCACTGATTCGTAGCTGGCGCCTGCACCTTCAAGCTCCCTGGGAAAAACCGGTTCCACAATAAATTCCGAAAACCCGGGTCCCGCCTCGGATGCCCGAAGTCCGCACAGGTGCTTGTAAAACCACACGCTTATGACAGCATTCATGGGGTGATTCAGGGAAGCCATTCCAATCTGGGGCCCATCTGTCACATTCTCCCAGCGTTCCCATACGGTTGTGGCCCCACACTCAAGCATATAGCCCCAGCCAGGATAAGTGGTATCGGATGCTATCTGAAAGGCCAGGTCCTCAAAACCGTTCTCCGACAAAATATCAAACAAATACTTGGTACATTGATTTCCGGTGGTAAATTTATCTCCATTATCGTGAATGTCCTTAAGGAGATGCTTTAACACCTCCCTGCGCCGTTTTTCAGGCACCAGTCCTAAGTATAGGGCAAATACATTGGATGCCTGGCTGTTCCCGGCATAATAGCCATGGGTCTCGTCAAAAAATTTCTCCTGGAATGCCTCCGCCGTCCTTTCTGCCAGACGTTCATACCTTTTGACATCCTCCTCTTTCTTCAGCACTCCGGCAATTTTCACCATCAGCCTCGCATTGTAGTAAAGATAACCCGTTGACATCAGGGCACCGGGGGTAATGGCTGACACTGCACCGCAGCCGTTACTGCCTTCAATACTGTTTCCCGCCGGAGAAGCCCAGTCGCCAAAATAGCTGTACGTTATAATCCCATCCTCCGTCTGGCTGTCCAGGTAGCTTACCCAGGCCTTAAGGCCTTCATAATGATTTTTTAAGATATTGATGTCTCCATAATACTGGTACAAAAGCCACGGTATAATCAAATAACTGCTGCATACCGGGTCCGCAGGCTGTCTCCCAAATCCGGTGAAGGGCGCCGTATCTGTGATGGCTCCAGTCAGCTTCCCTTGAGCATCCTTAATATCATTCATCCATTTTGTATACAGCCCATGGATGTTAAAATTGTAAACGGCCTCCTCTGCCCGCACGGTCATATCGTTCAGCCAGCCCAGCCGTTCATCCCGCTGGGGACAGTCTGTTGGCAGCCCCATGAGATTGGTGCGTTCCGTCCAGTGGCACATCGTCTGAATCTGATTGAGTAGTTCCAGCTCACAGGTGAATTGCCCGGTGACGTCAACGGCAGAATGTACCACCTCCACCACCCAATCCTCAAGCCTTGGCTCTTCCGTAAGCCCCTCCACCTGAAAATAGCGAAATCCATGAAAGGTGAAAGAGGGGCTGAATTCAAAGGGCTTGCCACTCAATGTAAAGGTGTCTGTTGCAGTGGCTGTCCGCAGATTCAGCATGTCCACCATACCGGCATCATCCAGCTTCTCCCCGTGTCGGATGGTTACCTTTTGTCCCTGTTTTCCTGTGAGGGTTACGCGAACCCACCCCACAAGGTTCTGCCCTGCGTCAAAGACATAAATTCCAGGGCTTGGCTCCTGTACACTCACGGGTATCCGGGAGTCCACCACCTTAATGGCATCGGATGCACCACATACAAGCTTGCCTCCCGGCGGCTCTGCATCCAGTGGAATTTCCCACTCCCCTGCCTCCTGGGCAGTCATATCGAATCCCACCTGGTTCCAGCCTGGTTTGGCATAATTGGCATCGATTTCCTCTCCGCCATAGATGCTGTTTTCACGGATTTCCGTGTCATAGGTAACCCTCCACTGTGCACGTGGCTTGCTGTCAATCCATTCCTCGGAGCCATCCTCATAAAACAGGTGCATTCTCATTGCAAATTGCGGAGCCTTGTGGAAGCGCCGGATAAACCATCCGTTGCCCAGCCTTACACCTATGACATTGGGCCCATTCTTGAGCATATCCGTAACATCGTAGGATGTATACAAGACCCGCTTTGTATAGTCTGTCCACAGGGGATCCAGCTCACGGTCACCAACACGCTGACCATTGACAAATAACTGATAATATCCCAAGCCTGCTATGTACACTCTGGCCCGAATAAGCTTTCGGGACAGCCGAATCTCCCGGCGAAAAGCCGGCGAATATGCACTGTACTGCGTGGGGGAAAGCCACAGGGTATCCCAGAGCCTTTGGTCAGGTTTCCTAAGGGCAGTGGAGAATTGCAGATAATCACTCCATTCCGACTCCAGGCCGGAAATGTCCCTTATTTTCACCCGGATTCGGCATTCCGCTTCCTCCGGCAAATCCACCTTAAGGCAATCCACCATCGCGGATTGAGCGCTTACAATCCAGCGTGATTTCCAGAATACTTCCCATTCTTTTCTCAAAATCAGCACTTCTGTTTTGTATGCGTGCTGCAGCCCCCCGGAAGCTCCACAGCAATCAGCCATCCACGAAAACCTCGGCCTTGGAGCAGTTACCACGATGGGGGTTACCATATTCTCACAAGAAAGGCTCGTAATTTTTATCATATCTTTGCTCATCGCTCTCCTCCCACTCTTCGTGACAAGTTATCCTTTTACCTGTCCAATACATCTGCCAATATATTTTTAACATAAGTATAATACCTTACCCATAGTTAGTCAATCATTTTTTCTTTTCCCCATCACTTTTGTTGTATTTTTCTAGTTTTATCCTTCCATTTTTGTATTATATTGCTAATTATATTTCCATTTTTATACATTTATTTTATTTATTTCCTTCTATTTGTCCATTGTATTTACATTAAAATATTTTGAAAATGTCCGTCTGTAATATCGTTAAGAAAACCGCAAGCCATAAAAGAATACAGCGCAGGTATCTGTCCGCCGTCCAAGGGCTGGAAACAGATACCCGCGCTGTATTCTTTTCTTTATGGCATCAGAACGCTCCCAGAGCGTTTTTCTACTGTTTGTATACCCCGTGCTCTCTCCACAACTCCAGCATCCGCTCATACCGCCTTAAAGGCATGCCGGTATATACGCAGTTGGAGGTGGAAAAGATATAGCCGCCTGAAGCCATACCCTCTGTCAGGGAGCGCATCACGTCCCCGTCACATTGCTCATCCGTCCCGGTCTGCAAAAGGCCGCAGTTAACATTTCCAACCAGGGCAATCTTGTCTCCCACAATCTTACGAACCTCCGGAATGCTGACGCCGCCCTGTGGGTCCAGAGAATGGATGGCATCCATGCCACAGGCCGCCATCTGCTTAAGAATGGGCATGATGTTGCCGTCGGTATGCTTAATCACGTAATAGCCCATATCGTGATAAACATCAATAATCTCCTTTAAAAACGGCGCAATCAATTCCTCAAACTGGTCAGGGGTGAAGAAGGGATTCACGTTGAAGCAGTAATCCGAGCACAAGGTAAAGCCGTCCAAAAGATGACCTCTTTTGTCCAGCTCCCGGGCGATTTTGTAATGCTCCTCCACCCGCCTTTTGGAAATCTCATTGAGCTTCTCCGGCTCCTCCAGCATCTGTGCGGCAAAATCCATCATGGAATCTCCGTCGGGAATGGCCCAGGTGGGATCCCCGTGCATCATCAGATAATATTCGTCCCCGGATTTCTCCCGGATGGCTTCCAAAAGCCACTGGGTATTGTCCACACCCACCAGATTATGCTGCACAAAGATAGCGCTGTGGTTGTATTTTCTGGCCGTATCGATAAGGACGTCGGCAATGTCATTGATTTGCAGCTTCTGCTCCTCATGGCTCATCTGGTTCCACTGGCTGTAGAGACGGTGCTGGGGATGCATTTTCCCAAAAGCCTCCATGGTCAGGAAAAACACCAGCTCAAAGTGGGGCACTCTTCCCCCGATTTTTTCGCATTTTAAGGTTTTGATAAAGCGTTCTCTCTCTGTCATAGTGCAAATCCTTTCTGCAATTTTTATGGTGCCGGTTCATCACTTCCTTACCGATAGTCTCCCCGGTATTCCCGTACAACCTCAATCATGTTAAGGTAATTCTCCGCCGGAACGTAAGCCGGAATGGAATTCCCGGTGCCAAAGGCAATCCCGCCCCGATGCTGACACTTCTTCATAATATCCAGCATATATTCCCTAAGCTCTTCCCTTCCATAGTTGCACACCACGTCCATGTCAAAGCCCCCAAAGTTACCAATCTTATCCCCATACAAATCCACCCATTCCGGGAACATGGCAATCTGGTCCTCATTGGAATGCTTGGCGTCGATGCCCACGTAATCAATCAAATCCTCCATCACATTGAATATCTTACCGCAGGAATGGAGAAGGAAGGGCTTCTCATAGCTGTGAACCAGGTCCACAATGGGCTTATACTGGGGTAAAATCAGGCTCTTAATATCCTCCGTGGACAAAAGGGAATTGCTCTTATACCCCAAATCATCCCCGAACCGCAGCACGCAGTACACATCGGAAAATTCCTTCATAAACCGTTTCCAGATTCCCAGATTGGTCTGCCCCACCTTTTGGAACAATGCCTCATACAGCTTATCATCATCTGCCTTAATATAACACAGATTCTGGTATCCGGTCAAATCCTGCACGCACTCAAAAATGCCGTTTCCCACGCCGCCGATGGCCTTCATTCCCTGAGGCAGAGCCTTCCTCAAGGCCTTGAAATATCTGGTGTTGGCATCAAAATAATACTTCTCAATCTCATCCCAGGGATAGCTCTTAAAATCCTCCTCGTCCTGTATCACCGGTATCACACGACTGTCACCTAAGGCTCCTGCTCCCGGCATCACCTGTCCGATACAAGCCTCAAAGGTCACAACATCATACCCGTGATCCTTGAAAAATTTGCAGTACAGCCGGAAAAATTCCTCCAGCTCCCGGTCATCCCCCTGCCACAGGGACATCATATCAATGCCGGTGATCTCCCCAATCTTTGCGAAATCCACATTGTGCTCATAGAGGGGCACACGCTTAGCCTCCTTATTTCTGGCACTGTCCACAATATTGCGATAATCTGGTTCAAACATCGTCGTATTCTCCTTTCTTCTCTCCTGCTGTTTGCATATAAATCCCAGTTGACACCTCTATTGTTCTATTATATAATCTTTAAAATTGTATTTCCATGAATTCAATACACAGTACAATTTTAAATATATTGCAGCAAGGAGGGTCCACATGGAACAGGCTTTCAATTGGTGTGACAAGTACACAGTACACAAAGACAAAGTGATTCTCACACAAGAGCAGCTCCACATTCCAGGGCTTCGCATGCTGGGACACCACACCAGCTATAGCGCAACCTCCTCTCTGAGCTGGCATTACCACAAGAGTGCCTTTGAATTTTCCCTGCCGGTGCAAGGGACCTTTTCCTTCGCCAACAAGGAGGAACGCTTCTCCTTCTCCGGCGGCGAGGTGTTTGTCTCCTTCCCCGACGAAATTCACGGCACCGACCAACGTCCCGTCACTGTGGGAGAGCTCTATTGGTTCCAGCTGGATATCAGCAGGGAAAAGGATTTGCTGTTTCTATCCCCAGAGGCTTCCCAGGCGTTGGTAAAGCAGCTTCTGGCCCTGCCCCGCCATGTGGTAAAAACAGACATCAAGAAAACCCTTCCCCTGTTGGAAAAGGCCTTTTCTCTCTCCTATGGCGGTGAGAACCCCTATCTGGCCGCCACGCTGATACAGCTGTTTTTACACCTGACCCTGGAATATTCCAAGAAGGAATCCCCCTCCATCTCGGAGGATATCAGCACCGTCCTTGACTATATCCGGGAAAATCTCACCCAGGAGCTCTCCTTAGAGCTTCTGGCAAATGTGGCCAAGCTCTCCTGCTCCCAGTTTAAGCAGAAATTCAAAAAGCAGCTGGGCATCTCCCCCAGACGTTATATCAACCAGCAGAAGATTGAGTACTCCAAATCCCTTTTGGAAAGCGGAAAGTCTGTGACAGAGACAGCCATGCTCTTAAGCTTCTCCGACAGCAGCTACTTTTCCACGGTCTTCAAAAAATATACACTGTTTACACCCGTCCAGTATTTGAGGTATAATGAGAAAAAGGAGGTACGCCCATGCAAAACGAAATCACAAAGCCATTGACGTTATTGAACGAAAAGGGCCACATCACCAATCCTGGCTGGGCCCGGCAGCTCTATTGGAAATATGACCGTTCCCACATCAGAGCGCCCAAATGGCGTATCAAGGAATGGGACTATTATCTCATCGCCAACGATTCCTACGGAGCCGCCTTCACCATCTCCGACCTGGGGTACATCGGTATGGTCAGCGTTTCCTTCCTGAATTTCAAAGAAGGCTGGGAGAATACGGAAACCGTCCTCACACCTCTGCCCCTGGGCAAGTTTCACCTGCCGGCCCACTCAAGCAACGGCAACGCCCAGTTCCAGAACAAGAAACTGATGCTCAAATACGAAACCACCCCCGGAAAGCGCTGCATTCTCTTTTCCTTCAAAGAGTTTTACCAGGGAAAGGATTTTGACGGGGAGATTACCCTGGACCAGCCCCCCATGGACACCATGTGCATCGCCACACCCTGGGCCAAAAAGCCCACCGCCTTCTACTACAACCAGAAAATCAACTGTCTCCCCGCTGACGGGCATATCACTCTGGGCGCAGACACCTATCGCTTCTCCAAGGACCGGGATTTCGGTGTGCTGGACTGGGGCCGGGGCGTCTGGACCTACGACAATACCTGGTACTGGGG
>CAPNGW010000104.1 GCA_948665105.1 uncultured Lachnospiraceae bacterium | reverse complement strand
GTCAGCGACTGCGCCTACACCGATGCCTACAGCATGTTCGCCAAGCAGATGAAGGACTGGTTCTCTCTGCCTTCTTTTCCCTTACTGGACAGCATGAACCTGATGCTCCAGCTTCGGGGCGGGTACGACCTGAAGAAAGCCTCGGCTCTGGAATCCGTCAAAAAATCCCAGCTGCCGGTGCTCTTTATCCACGGGGAGGAGGATGACATGATACCAGTGTCCATGGCATACCAGCTGTACGAAGCCACTCCCACAAGCAAAGAGCTTTTGGTTATTCCGGGAGCCGGCCACGCCCAGGCGGTGGATAAGGACCCCAAGCTGTATTACGAGACAGTGTTTTCATTTCTGGAAGGGAAAATCACAGACGATACATAAAAGGCCAAAGGCCATACCGGAAACAAAATATGCCGGTTAAGACCATTGAAAGGCACCGGCACTTAGTGAGCGAAGCCCTGAAAGGGATAAGCGAACTTAGTACCGCTGTGCCTTTCACTAAGCGCAAGCGGGTCTTAACCGGCATATTTTGTTTCCCTACACCACCATGATAATCCCACCGTCGTTGGCATAAAGGGTACTGATTCCCGCCGTGTTTACCACAAATATTTCCTTAAATTTGGCCAGCTTTTCAATCTTCTCCACCACGGAATTGGCCCGCTGGGGACAGTTGCAGTGAGCAATGCCCAAAGTCTTATTCTCCCGGTTCTGCACCTTTTGCAGCATCACGGCAATCATCTTATCAAGAGCCTTGTTGACGCCCCTGGCCTGGTCCAGCTGGCATATCTCACCTTCGGGTGTAGCTCCCATCACCGGCTTAATATTCAGCGCGCTGGCCACAAACGCCTTAAAATTGCTGAGGCGTCCATTTTTACGAAGGTTTTCCAAAGTCTCCAGAACAAAAAAGGTATCCATCTCCTCAATATATGCATCCACCTGGGTCACGACCTCCTCAAAAGCCATGCCCGCTTCCTCGCATTCCTGTATCTTCATGGCGATGAGTGTCTCACCCACGGACGCCGACTTGGAGTCAAACACGTGAATCTGCTTCTCTCCCTTTTCCTCTATAAGGAGGGCTTTCCCCAGCTCCGCGCTGTTATAAGAGCCGCTGAGCTTGGAGGACAGAGTGACCGCATAGATATGCTCTGCCTCACAATCATAAGCCGTCATGTACCGCTCCGGCGAAGGGCAGGTGGATTTGGGACAATTGGGACTCCCCTTCATCTTATTCAAAAAATCCGCCTGGTCAAATGAATTGTCATCAATAATATGGTAATCATCCACAAAAATTTCCAGGGGTACCGACTCAAAATGAATATCCTGTTTTAAAGTATCAGGCAGCTCCCCGCAACTGTCGACCACAATCTTATAACTCATATTTTCCTCCTGAATCTTGATGGTATTATATTCAAATCCGGTTAAGCATTGCAAGAAGATAAAGATATATCATCTTCCTGACGTGGTTTTCAATACCACTTAATATTATCATATATCCTGACTATTGAAAAGTCCTTCCCACAAATTTAGTAAAAATTCACAGTAAAAACACATAGCTCAGGCTCTTCCATATAGTAAATGGAAGAGATTCCGTCACAGTAATCAGCAATCCGCTGCTGGTTCACAAAATACTCCTTCAGCTGCCGGTAAAGGTCTTCATCCACACATTTTACAGAAACGGACGGCTGACCACTCTTCCAGGCCTGTGTGAAGACCTCTCCGATGGCATCCGGATCCCAGCTCATAAAGTAAAGTCCCTCCTTCACATAATAGCTGTGGGCGATGGAGTTGCACTCCGGAATGGGAAAGAGCATCTGAATCTCATGGGTATTGGAAATCTCCTGGTCTGCCATACAAAGGAAGCTGTAATTCACAAATTTCTCCTCCCGGCTGTCAGTGTCCAAATACGTGGAATTTCCCCATGTAGTGTCCATGTGATAATACTCGCCGTCCAGCTCCACCAGATTCCATGCATGAGCCTGACCGTTTGCATACCCGGACACGATGGTGGAGGGTATTCCCAGCTGCCGAAGCAGATACTGGGTTGCACAGGCATACCCCTGACAAACCGTCTCCCGGTTCAAAAACACGCTTAAAATATTCTGATTTTCCGGCGCTCCCTCCACATAATCTACCTTTTGAATGAGTGTTTCGAACACGTACTTCGCCTTCTGGTAATCAGAATCGTGGAAGGAAATACCACCCAGCCACTCATCCACCACCGCGTCCACCTGAGCCTGGTACTGCTCCTGCTCATCCTCCTCCATGGTATAATTGGGGGCAAACTCCAGCCCCACCAGCTCATCTCCCATGGTATAGCGGGTATAGGTGTAGCCTGCCACCCAAAACAATCCGCCGTAATCCGAGGACAATGCCTGATATGCCTGCCGCATCAGCGCGGTGTCTGTGGTGGGGATGTCCACTTTTTCTTCATAATTTAATATGGTGTCAAGCATCCTGTTATATACTTGCTTTCCTTCATCGCTTAACTGTTCATAGGAATAATTTCCCTGGGAAATGCCCTGCACCTGCTCCTGCTGTGCCGACTCCCCGGAGCTTCCAAATAGAGGAACTTCACTTTCTGAGCGCCCAATCTCCTGTCCCATTTGGACAGTGGAATCCTCCTTTTGGAAATGGCCACAGCCAGAAATCAAAATAATCCAAAAAAGGCACAGACCTGCCATCCATCTTGCTTTGTATCTTCTCACAAAACGCTCCTTTCCTGCATCTGTCAGAGGGAGAAAAATGCTGTCACCAAGTCCGTGATTGCAAGCTGGTCTCTCACGCCCATTGTCTCCACCGCAGAATGCATCGCCAAGAGAGGTACGCCAATATCAATGGCCGGTACCGGTATCACGCTGGTGGCAATGGCTCCCAGCGTACCGCCACCCGGCAAATCTGAACGGTTTACAAATTTCTGATACGGAATATTTCTGTCCAGGCAAATCTGCTCCACCACAGCCACAGCCTCACAATCTGTGGCGTACGACTGGGAGCAGGCCTCTTTGATACAGAGTCCGCCATTTAACACAGGCCGGCTGGTCACATCCATTTTATTCAAATAGTTGGGGTGGGTTCCCTGGGCCACATCTACCGACAGGAACAGGGAGTCATAGAGGATTTCCTTCACTGACGGACCTCCTCTGCCTGCACTTTCGCAGACCTTTTCCAGTACGTTTAAAAGCATCAGTGACCCTGCTCCCTGTTTGCTCCTGCTTCCCACTTCCTCGTGGTCAAAAAGGGCAATCAGATTGAAGCCCTTGTCTCTGCTTCCGTTTATAATACCGGACAAAAGAGCCTGCACCGAGGTGAGATTGTCCAGTCTGGGAGATACCAGAAGCTCTCCCTCAAGTCCCACAAGCTGTGGCTGCTCCAGACAGGTAATCCACAATTCATAGTCCAGAATGTCATCCGGCGAAACCTTAAGCTCCTCTGCCAAAAACTGCCGGAAGCCCTTCTCCTCCTCTTTACCGTTCGCTTCTTTTGGAAATTCCCCCGGGACTTCCTTTTCTTTAGCACTTAAGAGAGTTCCCACAATTGGGAGCATGTCAGTCTGACGATTCAGTTCCACACCCTTGTTGACTTCCTTATTCAAATGAATGGCCAGATTGGGAATGACCATCAGGGGGCGTTCCATGTTCACAAGGTGTACATTGGGGTGCAGCACGTCTTCACTCCGGGCAGCCACCCGCCCGCTTATGGAAAGCGGCCGGTCCAGCCAGGTGTTTAAAATAGGGCCTCCATAGACCTCCACGTTGAGCTGATGGTAGCCGGCAGTCCGAATATCGGGGTTTGGCTTGATGCGAAGGCAAGGGTAGTCGGTATGGGCGGCTCCGATACGGAAGCCTTGTCGAAAATCCAGATTTTCCCCAACGGTAAAAGCAAACAGCGTAGTGTTGTGGTGCTTCATAAAATATTTTCCGCCCAGGGACAAGCACCAGGTATTTTGAAAGGCCAATTCCTCAAAGCCTGCGCTCTCAAGCTGTCTCGCTGCCTCCTCCACAGTCAGGGCTGCGCTGGTTCCTGCCTTGAGCATTGTCATTAATTTTTGAATTTCTGAATGCGTTTCCATTCATTGCTCCTCCTTACTCTATCATTTTTAAGAGGGTTTGTATCTACTATACTATATTATCCACTTTTTTTCGAGTATTAGATTAAAATTTTAGCAAAATTATGGTACAATGTTCACGAAAGCAATGAGCCATGCCAGAAAAGGAAAAGGCAAATCGGCTGCTTGCAGACGAATTTGTTTTTTCTTTTCTGATAGGGCTCCACAGGTCGAAAGGAGACTTTGATATTATGACTGCACTTCAAATTGTGGATGTAAAGGATTTTATGAATAAATTGCTGTACACAGACTTGTTTGACCACTTTCTGCTGCCAGAGGGCAGCATCAGCACCGGAATCAACTACATCATTGACGGAAGGCTGAACCCGGATTATTACAGTCCGGAGGATGAGCCCTTTGATTTACTAAAGCAGGAGACGGTAACCCCCTTCTCCCTGGTTCGAGGCACACTTCTTTCGCTGATTAAGGGTCCTCATACGCCGTTGGCATTTAAGCTGGTTTTCCAGCTATCGCCGGAAAATCAAAGACGGACAGTGGAAAAGTCCGGGACCGGATTTCGGACGGAGGATATCACGGGGATGTTTTTGAATCTTCGGTTTTCCCAGGGTAAGCTTATCTGCACCACAGGAATCTCCTACCGGACCTTCTCCATGGATAAGTCTCTGGAGCAGGAGTGGTCCCGTCTAATTACCATATTTTTCAAAAATCACAAAATACCTTTTGAAATTCTCTGAAAATTAATTTATATTTTCCTTTACTTTTGGAATGAAGTGTGATATGCTATGTTCATGTTGTGAAGTGCAGCATATATATTTATTTTTTGGAGGTACTGACATGCAAGGTACAGTAAAATGGTTTAACAACCAAAAGGGATATGGTTTCATTTCTGATGAGACTGGAAATGACGTATTCGTTCACTACACAGGTCTGGCCATGGATGGTTTCAAGTCCTTAGAGGAAGGCGCCAGCGTAGAGTTCGATGTAACAGAAGGTTCCAAAGGACCTCAGGCAGTGAATGTAACCACTATCCGCTAATTTTAATCGGAACGTTTAACAATGTACCTGTGTCTATAATATAGAATTTTGATTATAGGGTTCGCGAAGCGGTTTCTATAATATAGAATTTTAATTTTTATTAAGATATAAGATATTGATGAACCGAACATGATTAAGAAACAGGAGTGTATCAGGGCCATAAGTGAGTCTTATGCCCTTGATACACTCCTGTTTTTGCTATGTGCTTGGAAACAAAAAATCCCAAATTTATAGACACGGCCGCTTTACTTTGCTAAAATTTCTTTCTTTTCCGCATCAAATTCTTCCTGTGTTAATATTCCTTCATCAAGCAAACTTTTTAATTCTCTTAGCTGTTCCGCCATGCTCTTTAACTGCTCCGGCCCTTCAGAAGCATTCTGAATGTTCTTTGCCATTGTATTTCCCAATGCCATGCCTGCTCCCAAGCCTGCAAGCCCACCTTCTTGTTTGGATGCATCTCTCATTGCTCGTGCTGTCTGATACTGCATAAATGCTCCTATATCTTGTTTTGCCATACCTATGCCAGACTGTTCATCTATCAATTTTTCAACTTCATCAGGAAGAGAAACATTTTCAACAAGAATATCACTAAATTGAACTCCTATGGCCTCGGTCTGTTCATTTAATCTGTTCTGCATCATTGTTGCTATTTTTCGATATTCAGTAGCCAAGTCCAGCACTGACAGCTGGGATTCTCCAACTACTACAGCAAATGCTTCCATTACCATAGACGAAAGATAGGATACGATATCATCAGTCAGTACCATTCCCTTTGTTCCAAATATTTCTCTCATAAACAACGCTACATTCGTAATGCGAAACGCAAACTTTCCAAAGGCACGAATACGAGCCATGTTAAACTCACTATCACGCTTCATGATTGGATTCTTTGTGGCCCACTCGTTATCAATGAACTGCCTTGTACTTACAAAATACACATCCGCAATGACAGGTGAAATAAACAGAGAAGGAAATGCCTTTAAGCTAGATAAAACCGGCATATTTCCAGTGTTTAAAGAGTAGGTACCCGGTGGCAGAACATCCGCCAACTGCCCGCCTTTTAAAAATACCGCTTTTTGACTTTCGCGCACTATCACTTTTGAGCCTTGCTTTAATGCGTTGTTTCCACCTATTCTACGATATTTGTACATAATCAGCTTACTGCTTGCATCATTGTACTCTATCACATCGAGAAACTGGTCTTTAATAGAATCAAATAATCCCATATCATCCACTCCTTATTATCTTAATAGTAATCCAAACTTATAATTGTAAATCACGTATTGGCAGCATCAATACTTTACAGCTTTGCCATAATCTTTACTTCTTACGAAACAAAAGTGTCAGCAGGGCACCCAGGAAAATGAACAGGTCCGAGATATTGAATACAATTCTCTGAAGCACAGGGAAGCGGCTTTTAAAGCTGAAATAGTCAACCACGTGGCCCTTGGTAAGACGGTCCGCAAGATTGCTGGCTCCACCGCCAAGAATGAGGGCAACCCCCAGCTTCAGGCCACGACTCCCCTTTTCTCTGAGGAGAGCAAAAAATATACCGCACAGAATCACCAGCATAGAGCCGCACAGAATCTGCACCATACGAGGCCAACGGCTTAAAGCATCCAGCATGATGCCTTTGTTGTAATATTTGCGAAGGATGATTCGTCCCTTCAGAATCCGGCTCTCTTGTCCCAGACTTCTCTTTTTGTCGATTTGCCTCTTGATTAGAAAGTCAAGTGTGAAAATTACTGCTGCGATGATAATAAAAATCATACTGTATCCCCCTGTTACACAGCTTTCGCCTGATTTGAAATATCCTGTTCAATGTGGAATCCGGTCTTTGTATTTTTCATATAGCCCATAAATGACCGCCTGCTCCTCTGTTGAAAGGTTTTCCTTAAGGTACTCTGTCAGACCCTGTATATTCTGATCGTCCACATACGATTTCACGTCCTTTACCGTCTCCAGGGTGATGTTGTCCGCCAGAATCTCCTTCACTGCCTGCTTGTCTTCAGGCTCCAGGCTGTTGTATATCTCCTGCACCGGGACATCCTGAAGCTCCGGGATTTGGTTTGCATGCTCCACAATCTGCCCCATCGCCAACTCCGCTGCACCCTCTTTGGCCTTGCCCACAATCTGCTCCCAAAAAAGCAGGACTCCCAGAACTATGGCAAGCACGGCCGTCAGGCTCCATACAGCTTTTAAGCCCCTGTGTTTTCTCTTACCCTTGCTCATCTTTATCTACCCCTCCCAGGTATCAAAGCTGTCTCTTACAATCTTTGCTATCCATGAATTACCATAAAAATTTTATCTATATGATAAAATTATAACATGCCATAAATAACCTTTCAAGGGTTTTGGCAGCGTTTGTTTTCCCGGACTCACACTGTCCGAATCGCACTAAAAGCTTCATACAAGTTCAACGTCCCATACCCCCATTCCCGATTGGGGTACTGCCTTTGAGGATCCCGATCCGCCCCCCGAATGAGCAGTCCCTTGATATCCCCGGAGGTCAGCAAGGGATAATTTCCCCGGACTATGCCCCACTCCATAAGAAGGGCCGCTGCACCGGTGGTGATGGCCGCCGCTGCGCTGGTGCCCGTCCTTGCCACAATAAGGTTTCGGGG
>CAPNGW010000103.1 GCA_948665105.1 uncultured Lachnospiraceae bacterium | reverse complement strand
GGCTCTTAGGGAGCTTTCCGGGCGTTTGGAGGAGATGCCGGCGGAGGAAGGCTTTCCGGCGTATCTTGCTTCCCGGCTGTCTGCATTTTATGAGCGGGCAGGCTATGTGGAGAATTTAAACGGCAGTGAGGGCAGTGTCACCATCATCGGTGCAGTGTCTCCCCAGGGAGGGGATTTCTCCGAGCCGGTGACCCAGAATACCAAGCGGTTTGTCCGCTGTTTTCTGGCCTTGGATAAATCCCTGGCCTATGCCAGACATTATCCGGCCATTAACTGGCTCACCAGCTATACCGAATATTTGAATGACTTGGCGCCCTGGTACAATGCCAATGTGGGTCCGAATTTTATTTATTGCCGGAATCAGATTTTAAATATTCTAACTACAGAGAGCCGTTTAAATGAAATTGTCAAATTAATCGGAAGCGATGTGCTCCCCGACGACCAGAAGCTGGTTCTGGAGATTGCAAGAGTCATTCGGCTGGGATTTTTACAGCAAAATGCCTTTCATGCGGAGGATACCTTTGTGCCCATGGAAAAGCAGCTTAAGATGATGGAAACCATTCTCTACCTGTATGAGAAGTGCCGGGCATTGATAGAGATGAATATGCCCATGGCCCTCCTTAGGGAGAAGAGCGTTTTTGAAAAAATCATTGCCATCAAGTATGACGTGGCAAACAAAGAATTGTATAAATTTGAGCAGTACCGGGACATGATAGACGAATTTTACCGTGAAATAATGGACGCTAACGCATAACAGGAGGAGCATATGTCAATTGAATATTTAGGCTTAAGTGAAATTAACGGTCCCCTCATTGCGGTGGAGGGCGTACAGGACGGCTTCTATGAAGAAATGGTGGAATTTACCGTAAACGGGAAGCAGAAGAAGCTGGGGAGAATCGTGGAAATCAACGAGGATAAAGCGGTAATTCAGGTCTTCGAGAGCACCGATGAAATGTCCTTAACCAACAGTCATACCCGGCTTACAGGACACCCCATGGAAATCGGACTGTCAGAGGATATTCTGGGACGGATGTTCAACGGGCTGGGAGAGCCCATTGACGGCCTGGGGAAAATTACCCCGGAATGCACCCGGGATGTGAACGGCATGCCCTTAAATCCCTGCACAAGAGAGTATCCCAGAAACTATATCCGCACGGGTATTTCGGCCATTGACGGACTGACCACCCTGATTCGGGGGCAGAAGCTGCCGATTTTCTCCGGAAACGGTCTTCCCCATGACCAGCTGGCGGCACAGATTGTGGAGCAGGCGTCTCTGGGAGAGGATTCTAAGGAGAAGTTTGCCATTGTCTTTGCAGCCATGGGTGTGAAGTACGATGTGGCGGAATTTTTCCGTCGAACCTTTGAGGAGAGCGGCGCCAGCTCCCATGTGACCATGTTCTTAAATCTCAGCAACGACCCGGTGGTGGAGCGGCTGATTACCCCCAAGGTGGCGCTGACGGCGGCGGAATATCTGGCCTTTGAGAAAAATATGCATATTCTGGTGATTCTGACAGACATGACTTCCTTTGCCGAGGCCATGCGGGAGGTGTCCTCCTTAAAGGGGGAGATTCCCAGCCGGAAGGGATATCCGGGGTATCTCTACAGCGAGCTGGCGGCCTTGTACGAGCGGGCCGGAATTGTAAAGGGAGCCAAGGGCTCTGTGACTCAGATTCCCATATTAACCATGCCCAATGACGATATCACCCACCCCATTCCCGATTTGACCGGGTATATTACGGAAGGGCAGATTGTGCTGGAGCGCTCCCTGCATCAGAAGACCATCTATCCCCCCATCAATGTGCTTCCCAGCCTTTCACGGCTTATGAAGGACGGGATTGGGGCCAAGTTCACCAGAGAGGACCATCAGGATGTGGCCAACCAGCTGTTTTCCTCCTATGCCAGAGTGGGGGAGGCCCGGGATTTGGCCAGCGTGATTGGAGAGGATGAGCTGTCGGAGGTGGATAAGAAGTACTTAAAGTTCGGGGCAGCCTTTGAGCAGGAGTTTGTGGGGCAGGGCGCCGGGGAGAACCGCTCCATAGAGGAGACCCTGGATATTGGGTGGAGGCTTTTGCATATTCTGCCCAGGGAAGAGCTTGACAGGGTGGATACGAAGATACTGGAGAAATATTATCAGTAGTTTGGGATGAAGAATAATATGAACCATTCGTTTGTGGAGTGAGAATTTTGCGGATTGTGTTATCGGATATAAAGATGTATAATTTGTATATACAGTTAACACATTGAAATTTTCCATGGAGGTGCAGGAATGGAACAGGTTGCAGTAAAACCTTGGGGAAAGGCGTTTAAGCACAAAAGTTTTGAAGAACGGGTTGCAGAATACAATGGAGAAATATCTGTATGCGGGTTCGATTGGGGAGAGACTGCGGGGAAGGAAATTAGGGAACCTTTGAATATGACTGAAGGGAGCCAGGCCTTATGAAACACAAAGGGACAGTTACCATAGAGACAGAACGGCTTATATTAAGAAAATTTGTGGAAGAAGATACGGCCGCTGCCTTCCGAAACTGGACCAGTGACGAAAAGGTGACAGAATTTTTAAGATGGCCTGCACATACAGATATCGGCGTAACAGAACGAGTGGTGGGTGAGTGGATTACAGAATATGAAAAGCCGGATTTTTACCAGTGGGCCATTGTTCTTAAGAATCAAAAGGAACCCATTGGCACAATCTCAGTGGTAGGTATGGACGAGAGAACAGAAAAGGTTCATATTGGTTACTGCATTGGAAGTAACTGGTGGCATCTTGGCTATACAAGCGAGGCTCTTTCGGCGATTATTCCTTTCTTCTTTCGTGAGGTTGAGGCAAAAAGAATTGAATCCCAGCACGACCCGGAGAATCCCAATTCCGGCAAGGTTATGGAAAAGTGCGGCTTGCTTTATGAGGGTACCTTGAGGAAGGCCGACTGGAGCAACAGGGGGATTGTGGACGCCTGTGTGTACGGAATGCTTGCATCGGACTATTTTAAGGAATAAGACGGTTTCTGTTCCAGGCAGAGAGGTCTGTCCAACGAAGAACTTCTAAGGAGGAATATAGCTATGCTGATTACAGAGGAAAGAACAGAATTAAAGGGCCATGAAATTGTTCTCCGCAATGCTGTCCCTGAGGATGCGCAGACGATGCTTGACTTTATCCGGACAGCCTGCAAAGAGACAAGGTTTCTGTTTATGGAGTCTGATGAGATTAATCTGACCATGGAACAGGAGATTGATTTTATAGAACGACACAACCGCTCTGAAAGCAATCTTCTGATTTTGGCCTTTGTGGATGGGGTATATGCCGGGAACTGTTCCATGAATTCCATGAAAGGCAGCAGAAGGGAGGCCCATAGAGTCGAAGTCGGAATTGCCCTGTATCAGAAATATACCGGGCAGGGGCTGGGAGGCATCCTGTTGAAACGGCTTTTAAAGGCTGCCAAAGAATATGGCTATGAGCAGGCCGAGTTGACGGTTGTGGACGGAAATGAGCGTGCCATGAAGCTGTACAAAAGACTGGGATTTGTGGAATGCGGACGGACTCCCAATGCCAATAAATATGACGATGGCACATATGCAGATGATATTCGCATGGTAAAAGGATTATAAATTTCTTCTATTGGAACAGTCAGGGGAAGTGGTGGATATGAAATTAAAAAATGTATTGATTGTGGTAAATGATATGGAAAAATCCAAAGCCTTCTACAAAGACTTATTTGGCCTTAATGTGATTCTTGATAATGACGGGAATGTAATTCTCACAGAAGGCCTTGTGCTCCAGGATGCCTCCATATGGAAGAAGCTTATTGAAAAAGACATTATTTCCAGGAATCATGCTGCCGAGCTGTACTTTGAGGAAGCCGATATCCAGGGCTTTGTGGAGAAATTAGAAAATTATCGTGAGCCAATACAGTATGTCAACCGCCTCATGGAGCATTCCTGGGGCCAGAAGGTGGTCCGCTTTTATGACCCCGACGGAAATCTGATAGAAGTGGGCACACCTATGTAAGATTCCCATAAAAAGTATTTTAGGAGAAATGCAGATGCTACCGGAAACAGAGCGCATGAAAATTCGGGATTTTACAATTAATGATGTTAATGATTTGTACGAAATTCTGGGCGATGAGGAGACCATGCGGTACAGCGAACCGGCTTACACTATGGAGCAGACGAGAAAATTTTTAAAAGAGTTCTGTATTGACCTAAAGGGTGCGGCAGCCGCAGCGATAAAAGACACCGGGAAAGTTATTGGATACATTCTTTTTGTGCAGATTGAAGAGGGAACCTATGAATTGGGCTGGTTTTTCAATAAAAAATACTGGCGTCAGGGATACGCATATGAAGCCTGTAAGGCTATGATAAATTATGCGTTTGCAGAGAAAAAAGCGCAGAAGGTTTGTTCAGAAACCATCGACCCGGAAAAATCTGTGAAATTAATGGAAAAGCTGGGGATGAAGCCGGAAGGCATTTTGCGAAAATCTGTAAAAGACAATTCAGGAACGCTGGTGGATTTATATTCCTATGGGGTAACGGCCTTTCCTTGAGAAAACTTTAACAGAAAAAGAAGGAAATTCATACCAGAATATGTTACAGTGACAGTGAATTCGAAAAAGGAGCTCTCAATATGGACCCAAATACATTTCCCACCAAGGGAAATCTCATACTTGCAAAAAATTCCCTCACGCTGTCCCGCCAGGGCTACGACCTTATGGACAAGAAGCGCAACATCCTGATTCGTGAGCTTATGGATTTAATCGACCAGGCCACGGATATTCAGGCGGAAATTGACAAAACCTTTACCGGCGCCTATCGCTCCCTTCAGAAGGCCAATATCCAGATGGGAATCCATGAGGTGGAGGCCATCAGTGAGACCATTCCGGTGGAGGAGTCCATCCAGATTAAGCGCCGCAGCGTCATGGGCACGGAAATTCCCCGTGTGGAGTACGAAAAGGGCGCCGCCAAGCCTCCCTATGAATTCTATGGCACGAAACTATCCCTGGATGAGGCCAAAGCTCAGTTTGACCGGGTGAAGGAGCTGACCATCCGTCTGGCTCAGATTGAGAATTCCGCCTATCGTCTGGCCCACAATATTAAGAAGACCCAGAAGCGCGCCAACGCTCTGGCCAATATCACAATTCCCCGGTTCGAGGGCCTTACCAGAGAGATTCAAAATGCCCTGGAAGAAAAGGAGCGGGAGGAATTTACCAGACTGAAAGTAATCAAGCGTATACAGCAGAGATAAAAACAGAGCTTCGCATTTATGCCCAGGAGGAAGCTCTCAGGCCAGATGTAAGAAAGGAAAAGGACTACCAATGACTGATTACGAGAAAGCCCTGAAGATAATAACAGAAGTAAAAAAAGCCATTCTCGGCAAGGATGAATGCATTGCCAAAAGTGTGGCCGCGATTCTGGCCGGAGGGCATATCCTTTTAACAGATATCCCCGGTGTTGGCAAGACCACTCTGGCAGTGGCTCTGGCAAAAGCCATGTCCTTAACCAGCAGCCGGGTGCAGTTTACCCCGGATGTCCTGCCCTCGGATCTTCTGGGATTTTCCATATACCGAAAGGAGACCGGCGCTTTTGAATACCAGCCGGGAAGCCTTGTATGCAACCTGTTTCTGGCGGATGAGATTAACCGCACCTCTCCCAAGACCCAGTCGGCTCTTCTGGAGGTGATGGAGGAGAGGCAGATTACGGTGGAGGGGGTTACCCGCCCTATGCCTCAGCCCTTTGTGGTTATCGCCACCCAGAATCCTTTCGGCAGTGCAGGTACCCAGATGCTGCCGGAATCCCAGCTGGACCGCTTTATGATCAGTATGAGTCTGGGATATCCGAATATGGAGGATGAGCTTGCCATTCTCAAAGGCGGGCACAAGCAACAGGAAGTGGAGGCAGTTGTGAATGCCCAGGAGCTTTTACAGCTGCAAAAGCAGGTGGAGCAGATTTTTGTTCATGAGGACCTGTACGCCTACGTGGGGCGGCTGGTGGAGCGGACCCGCAGCCATCCATATATCGAGTTGGGAGTAAGCCCACGGGGAACCATCTGTCTTCTTAAGATGGCCAAGGCGCTGGCATTTTTAAGACAGCGGGCATTTGTGGTGCCTGAGGATGTGATTGATATGGCGGTTCCAGTGATGAGCCACCGCATCCAGCTAAGCAACAAGGCGCGCATCAACCGGATTACTCCGGAGAGTCTGACAGAGGAAATTGTTGCAAAGGAAAAGCGCCCTTCCTTAAGGGGGAATGATGCATGAGAAAACTGGTTGCCTTTGTCATTCTCGTATGCCTTACGGTTTACACTGCCATTATCTACAACAGCGCCGCTCTGATGTTACTTGCAGGGGCAGAATTTTTTCTGCTCCTGTTTCTGTTTGTGATTCTTTTGATACAGACTCTGAGGCTTGAGATAAGTGTCCCGGCAGCCACGCTCTTTTTCGCCCGGGGAGAAGCAAGAGAGCTGGCCGTCACAGCCAACAACCGCTGTATGTTCCCGGTACGCCGTCTGGCCATAAAATTCACCTGTCACAACCGGACAACCGGGGAGAAGCAAAGGAAGTGGCTCAAGCAGGCCCTGGAGCCGGGAGTGAATCGGATTTTTCTGCCGGAGTGGGGCTTTGGAAGCGGCTTCTGGCAGCTTAACTTAAAAAAAGTCCGGGTTTACGACTTGTGGAGGTTTTGGTCACTTCCAGGGAAAAAAGCGGGGAGCCTGGATTTTGTCCTGCTTCCTGTGCTGTATGAAACGCGTATTCTGGGTGGAATCTCTGAGTCGGAGATTACCTTCGAGAGTGAGGAGTACCATCCCCATAAAAGCGGCTCCGACAGCTCCTATACCAGGGAAATCCGGGAGTATCGGCCCGGAGACAGCCTGAGAAACATCCACTGGAAGCTTTCGGCCAAGAAGGAGGAGCTTCTGGTGAAGGAGTATGGACTTCCTCTGGGCTGCGGCATGCTTTTGGGGCTTTCCTGTCCCCGACTTACGGAGGAAATACTGGAAATCGTCTACAGCCTGCTGTGGGGGTTTTTGCAGATTTCCTGCAATGTGCTGCTGGTGTGGAAGGGAGCCAAGGGGGAGCATCTTCAGATGATGATGTTACAGGAAGAGGATGTATATCTGGGAATGGAGTCTCTGATGCGTCAGAGAGTGATGGAATGGGACAGCGGGGAGAGACCGGCACAGCCGGCCCGGCAGCTATGGCTGGAGGAGGGCCCGATATTGAAGCTGGATGGCCGCCTGGCAGCTGATTTTTCTGAAAAGACCCCTGAAGAAGTACTGACTGACATGGAGCTGATACTATGAAGATACGGAATCTGATTCCGAGATTTTTAAGCTTGGGATTGTTGCTTTTGGCCTGTTCTTTGGCTCTTAAGGACGGCATGTGTATGGACTGGTGGAGTTTTAAGGACCTTTTGCTTCTCATACTCCCGGTGGCGGTGGCTTGTACCGTCACATATTATAACCGCTGGACCATGACGGTGGGAATCCTTGTGGGATGTGCAATCGAAACGGGAATTCTGTTTCTTGCCTGGGAGCAGGTTTACCGGGAGGGGATAAGAATTTACCACCATGTGATTCCCATAATTAACAGCTATTATCGGACCAACTATGCCTATGAAAAAATATCCGGCGGGGACAGCCGTTTCCTTTTATTTTTTGCGCTGCTCCTGCTGGGGCTGTGGCTGGGCGCCGGAGTGGCCTTTGACAAAAGGAAGCTGCTCACCTTGCTTCCTGTGGCAGCCTGCTTTTCCTGCGGTCT
>CAPNGW010000102.1 GCA_948665105.1 uncultured Lachnospiraceae bacterium | reverse complement strand
GGCGTCAATCACTGCGGTGGCCTGCTGGCGCTGAAGCATGGCGGCAGCGATTTCGGGAGCATAAGCCAGATAGGTAATACGGGCTTCCAGAATTTCCAGACCGGCGTTTTCTACCCGGGATTGAATCTCGCTGCGGATTCTGGCAGCTACGATTTCACTGGAGCCTCTCAAAGAGCCCTCATCTGGTTCACCGTCGCCGGTGGTATCCACGTTCTGGGCCACATCATAAGGGTAGAGACGGACAATATTGCGAAGGGCCGCGTCACACTGAATGGACAAAAATTCCTTATAATTGTCCACCTGGAATACCGCCTTGGCCGTGTCGGTGATGCACCAGATAACAGCAATTCCGATTTCCACCGGATTCCCCAGACAGTCGTTGATTTTCTGCTTGTTGTTGTTTAAGGTCATCACTTTTAAGGAGAGCTTTTTATCCGTAATCTGGGTGCTTCCGCTAAGGCCATTTGGACCAAAGGTAATCTGGGCTCCTGTGCCCTTGCCAGATCCGCTGTCCACGTCACCGCTCTGGCGAAGGGTGGTCTTGGCTGCAGGGTTTACGGCAGTGCAGAAGGGATTCACGTAGTAGAAGCCTTCTCCCTTTAAGGTTCCCACGTATTTACCAAAGAGAGTCAGAACCAGGGCCTCCTGGGGCTTTAATACCTTAAGTCCCAAAAAGGGAAGCCATCCCAAGGAAATCCACAGGATTCCCACAATCATAAAGGGAATACCCAATGCAGGTGCATGCTCCAGCTTTATACAGCCCATTACCAATACTACAATGGCAAGAAGATAAGCCAGGATAAGCAGTATCAATGTGGACATACCTTGTTTTGCTTTTAGTATTTTTTCTTCCATTCTTAATACCCTCCTTAATCTTTATAATATCATTTTAATATCATAAGGATATTTTGTCAAGAAAAATTTGGAAGGTTCTTTTTAAATTCTTTAAGTCCAAAAGCTGTTTCCATTTTTCTTTCTGTTTTATGAAACCATTTCCAGGTTTTTCGTGTATCATGATACAAAGGGACAAACTGCGGGACTATAAAAATAAAGGAGATTTGCTATGAGAGATGACAAATCCCTGATGGCGCATTTAAAGAAAAAAGACGAAAGGGCCTTGAACCGCGTAATTGAAAAGTATACATCCTTTGTCAGTTATGTGGTAACCACCGTTATCGGGCAGGCCCTGCCCCGGGAGGACAGGGAGGAGGTGGTGGCAGATACCTTTCTGGCATTGTGGAATCACGCACACAGCCTTAACGAAACAGCCTTTCCTACCCTGAAGCCCTATCTGGGGCAGACGGCGCGAAACCTGTCCAGAAACAAGCTGCGGGACTGTAATAAGGTGGTAACACTGGAGTTTGACGAATGTATGGTGTCGCCGGAAATGCCCATGGACGAACAATTCCTTCGGGAAGAGGTCAGAAATGCTCTGAAGGAAACCATAATGGAGCTGTCGCCGCCGGAACAGCACTGTTTTCTTTCTTATTATTACTTTGGCAAAAATATCCGGGAAATCGCAGAAGCCTCCGGCATCAGTCAGGCTACTGTCAAATCCCGGCTTGCCCGTGGCCGAAAAAAATTAAAAGTTCTGTTGGAACGAAAGGGGATTCGAGATGATTATGAAGATTTCTGATTTAATGGATGATATACAGTTGGATTTTGATGCACTGAATTGGGCCGCAGTCCCAGCCGAGGATGCCATATCCTCCCGGCGCGTAAAGTCTCTTGTACATGAAAGTATCGCCGGCAACCGGGGGGATGTAGCCCTTTTGCATAAGCTTGCCCGCCCCTGGCTTGTTGTGGCCTGCGCGGCCCTTCTCTGTCTGTCCATTTCCTTAGGCACTTACGCTTACCGCCATATTTTACAGGGAGCAGAGGTCATTGACGAGCAGAATCGCCACCTGACTAGTTCCGAGCCTGAAGGAACTTATAAGATTTGTCCCAATGGCCAAATCCCGGCGTATCAAGAGCCCCAACTGCCGGAAAACCGGATTATCACCGGTACAGCCGTATCGAACCTTATCCCCAATTCCATTCTGGAGGTTCCCGCAGAAGGTGGAAGCTACCCTGAACTTATTCTTCCCAATGGCGATATGGCTCTGCTGACACAGGAAAGCGGAGAAGGCTGGCGGTTGGCGGCAGGGAGCTGCGTCACGGTCTCTTATGAGCTATACGCAACAGAGGGAAATGGAACCACCCTGCTCCTTGGTCATGTCAAAGACGGTATCATCATGGAGAGCCAACTTGTGAAGGACGCTTTTTCGGGGGAATATACCTTTACTGCCTCCGAGGATGGAGAATACTACTTATACCTTATGGGCGCCAGTTCGGATTATGTGGCAGTGGAAAAGGTGTCTGTGGAGGTGGAGTGAGGATTTCTGGCTTTCTGTTTCCTTCTTTACTTTAAGATAATCCATTTGCCGCGTGTGGATCCTTCCCTGCAAATCCGCCCTTTATTTTTTAAAGAACGGAGGACCCGTTCTACAGATGGCTTTGAGAAGCCGACCTGAGAACTGATTTTGGCGGCAGACAGGCTGGGGTTTTGGGATATGACTTGTAATACAAGCATTTCATTCTGTGTGAGACTTCCATCATTACCATCAGGATTGCCATCATTACCATCATTGCCATCAGTCTCAATCTGGAGAGTAAGGACAACGCGGTCAGGGTCAACCGTTTCAATCAAAGAAGGTGCCTTAAACCCATTCTCATTCCAGACATGATATACATCACAAATGCCTGTTCCAGAACGCTCCCCCACATTAATAAGGGCAAACATATTAAAAATCCTCCCGTTACGTGCATCGCTGATACCGCCTGCGATAGCTTCTTCAATGCCGATGCGGAATGTGCCGGGGTTGGCAATTGTGATTTTACGGAATTCTTTATCAATCACAATGCCACGGCGGCCGTAAAAATCGGTGTGAATCAGGGCGTTTGCGAGGCATTCTCTCAGGGATTTATGGACAGGCGTATCATCAATCCGTAGTAAATTGGAATCCAGCCAAAATGGTTTCTTCACATCTGCAGTCAGGCGGTCTATGACCTGAAAGTAAAAATCAAAAATATTGCCGCTCCAAGTGCCATCACCGGAACTGACACGATCAGACCAACGCGAATCACCGGAAAGGCGCTCCCTGTAATCCAGAAAGTAGTTCGGAAGCTCATCGGTGATAGTGATAAAATCCCCAAAAAATATCAAGCCGCCCAGGGTGGGGTGGATCCTGCCGTCATTCTGGCTTTTTCTTGCGGCACCGATTTTCAGTAGAAATTCTTCATCACCCAGCTTTGCCCAAATGTGGCTAGGTTTCAGGTTATTAAAAAGAATCCGGTAGCGGTGGACGGATTCCTGGTTCAGGTCACCCATGGACAGATTCTCAAGCACAAGGGAGTCCTGGGTGGTATCCGCCTGGTCGCGGAGCATAGATTTCACTTCTTCAGCAGAACAATGGTAGTCCCCTTCATGGTTCCTGCGAAAAGCCCCTTTAAACATATCCTGTCCGACAAAAATAGGTTTGTCCCGGCGGTCAGCACGGGGTACTTCAATTACGATAAAGGACATTCCGTCATAGTCAGCACGGTAAACATGATGGTCAAGGAGAATGTTTGTATTGACTTTCTGTTGGTTATTCAGTGTGTTCCAAATATCTGAAAGCATTTGCTGCGGATCCTGAATACCTTTTGGGATAAATTCCTTTGTTGCTTTATCCTCTTCTATGCCAAGGATGATTGTGCCGCCAAATGTATTGGCAAAGGAAGAATAGGTTTCCCAGATACTCTTTGGAATTCCTCTGCCTGCTGCTTTCACTTCCATGTTAATATGTTCTCTTGAATTTAATACAGAAGCAATATCAATCATTTTGCATGCTCCTCCGTTCCATTCATCGATTTTATATATTTGCCGCTCTTGATTCGCGCATCGGCAGGTTTTACTGCATTCTCCGGAATGAGCCAGGTGTTTCCGGTTTTCTGCACATCAGGAATCCGTCCTTCGCTGCAAAGGACTCCAACCCGGCGGGCAGACAGGTTCCACTTTTTACCGATTTCAGTTGTTGTTATAAATTTCATTTTCCGGTTCCTTTCCGATTTTCTTTCATAATGAATTTGTTATGAAATGGTTAGCGAAGCAGTTCCTATTAATATATTATATTCAGTTTGCCGAATAATATCAAGGAGGATTACGTTCTTAATTTATTACAATTTAATCCGTCAATCCCAAAAGCCAATCCCTGGCATTGATGCGGCGTATCCCGTCATATTGTACTTCCGGGTCATCATCCATTGTTAAAATAACCTTTGGATAGTGGTCGCGAATTGCCTGGAGCGGTCTTAGCTCCCGCTCCAGTGTTTTTTCATCCCGAACCGAAAGGGCCACCTGAAAATAAGTGATTCCTTTCCTGTTTCTGGTTACAAAATCAACCTCTAAGGGACCAATCTTGCCCACATACACATCATATCCCCGACGCAAAAGCTCCAGATAAACAATATTTTCAAGTATATGTCCTGCATCTGCCTGTCCTGAACCAAGAAGCATAAATCTCAATCCAATATCCACAACGTAATACTTCTCCAGGGTTTTCAAATATTGTTTGCCTTTTATATCATACCGCTTTGCCTGATAGATGATATAGCTTTCCGATAAGCTTTCCAGATATTTTTCAACCGTTTTGGTATCAATTTTTCTCCCATTGGACGTCATTGTATCCGCAATCCGTTTTGACGATAAAGAAATCAGGGATAGAAACGCCTGGATGGCAAAACTGGATTACATTTAAATGGCATTATGTGTGGGCTTGTGGTAATATAATGAGGTTGAGTAAATCGGCAAACAGGATTTTGAGGAGGTTTATCTGAGATGAATAAACTAGATACAAAAGGACTTTTATTAAGGATTCTTATCCCTACAGCAGTTTTAAGTTTGAGCTATTTGTTACTGGGATTTTATTGTAATATCCCCTATATATTGCTTTTTTGTATATTGGGAACAGTTATTTTAGTACCAATAGAGTTAGGAATAATGTTATTTGCAAGCAAAAAAGACTATGGCACATACTCATTGAAAAGTGCATTCGCAGGGCAGGAAAAGATTGCAATATGGAAGGTGTTAATCATTGCATTTGTGTTTTTTGGAATAGCAGGTTTGCTCTCTGCTTTCGTTGCACCCATTGAAAATCAAATATTTGCAGAGATGAGAAGCAACGTGCTCCATCTTTTGCCCATAGGATTTGATTGGACAAATTTCGAGTATGTAAAAACTTTCTCAAAGCCGATACTGATTTTCACTTGCATATATTATGGTATTTTTAATGGGCTGGTTGCTCCGATAACGGAGGAATTGTTTTTTAGAGGATATTTGACTTCTCATTATGAAAAACAGACTTGGTTTACGCCAATACTCATAGCGATTTTGTTTTCTTTGTATCACTTTTGGCTGCCCTTTCAGAATGTGTTCCGCATATTAGCGTTTGCACCAGTTGCATATGTGGCATATAAGAAGAAGAATTTGTATATTAGTATATGCTTTCACTGTTTCTGTAACTTATTTTCGGTAGTGGGGTTTGTATCAGCGGTATTGAGATAGGTATCCAAAAAGAATTATGCAGCTACCATACATACTCCGGCAAGACAGATTGTCAAAATGCTTCCGCCTGCCGTCCGGATTCCGCTGAGCGTAAATTTTTTGGTTTTTTCTTTGGTCAGCAGGTATTTCCCTGGCATATCCGCAGATATGCCAGGCAGCTGCTGTTATGGCTATTCTAACCCCTACAGCTCCAGCAAAACCTCCCGATTGGTCCGGGTATACCGATAATACCGGACCCCCGCCGCATCCAGCATCCGTTTGGAGGCAATGACAGCCGGCGTCCCGTCATACTTGTCGCTGTCGTACACAATGGTCTTAATCCCCGCCTGAATGATGGCTTTGGCACACTCATTGCAGGGGAACAGGGACACATAGAGCTTGGCTCCCTCCAGGCTTCCGCCCCGGTAATTTAAAATGGCATTGAGCTCACTGTGAGTAGAGTAGAAATACTTGCTGTTTAGCGGGTCCCCCTCGCGGTTCCAGGGAAACTCGTCGTCAGAGCAGCCCTTGGGGAATCCGTTGTAGCCCATGGACAGAATCTTGTTGTCCTCGCTGACAATGCAGGCCCCCACCTGGGTGCTGGGGTCCTTGGAGCGAAGCCCCGACAGCTTGGCCACCCCCATGAAATACTCATCCCAGGAAATATAGTCTTCTCTCTTATTGCTCATTTTTAAACCTCCTCGTCTACTTTCAAGCCTTCCATATACAAATCCGCCCCACGTCGAAAGACATGGGGCAGCTTTTGCTTATTTGATTACTTGGTGCCAAAAATCCGATCGCCCGCATCTCCCAGTCCAGGAACAATATACCCGTGGTCGTTGAGATGGTCATCCAGCGCTCCGATGTAAATGTCCACGTCCGGGTGCTCCCTTTCCATCCGCGCTACTCCTTCAGGAGCGGCAATAATACACATAAAGTGAATATTTTTCACCCCCTTGTCCTTTAGCATCTGAATGGCCGCTACAGAAGAGCCTCCGGTGGCCAGCATGGGGTCCACCACAAAAATCTCACGCTCGGAGCTGTCCTCCGGCAGCTTACAGTAATATTCCACCGGCTCTAAGGTCTCCGGGTCCCGGTACAGTCCGATATGCCCCACCTTTGCCGCCGGAATAATGGACAGCAAACCGTCCACCATGCCCAGGCCTGCCCGCAGAATGGGCACCACCGCCATCTTCTTTCCCTTCAGCTCTTTGGCAATGGTGGTGCAGATGGGTGTCTCAATCTCGATATCCCTTAATTTCAGGCCACGGGTAGCCTCATAGCACATGAGCATGGCAATCTCACTGATAAGGGTCCGAAAATCCTTGGAGCCCGTTTCCTTTCTCCGAAGCCAGCCAATCTTGTGCTGAATCAGGGGGTGTTCCATAACATAAACATTTGACATATCCTCATTCTCCTTCATTTAATTTATCTACCAGTTTCTTAATGGACTTGTTTAGAGTTTCATAGCATACGCCGTAAGACTGCAGCGGCCCGCCGTACGGGTCAATAATCTCCAGCTCGTCTCCCACATATTCTGTGAGCACCTGCACCCTCTCTGGGTCAGCCTGTGGATAATCCTCCAGAATCTTGTCCCTCTGGGGCTTCTCCATCACCAATAGCAGCGTATTTTCTGCAAAATCTTCCGCTGAAAGCTGCATGGATATGTGATTTTCTACATTTATTCCATTGCTAATCAGCACAGCCGCTGCCTTCTGATTCATGGGCTCCGGAAAAAGTGCCACCAGAGCCCGACAGCCTACTTCCACGGGACGCTTTAAACGGTATTCCTTTAAAATGGCCTCCCCCATGGCTGAGCGGGTGGTTCCGCTCTCCCCCACAAAAATAATTCTCTCATATGGATTCATAAATTCACCTCTACACCTCAAGAACCCGGTGGCCCGCCGCCTTTAACATGCGGTTCATAATGGCCTGTCCAATTCCGGCAAAAGAAAAGCTTTCGGAATATATCATATCCACATTCAGCTGGTCAAATTCCCGCAGGATGCCGTATAAATGCCGTGCCACAGTCTCTTCGTTCTTCCGGGTTCCAATACTTTTTACAATACCTTCTTTATAGCTGCTTACCGTCTCGTCCGTGCCAATCACCCCGGCGGTCTTCCCCTGTAATGCCGCCTCATGGACCAGACCTTTAATCCGGCGGACCACGTCCGCCTCATTGCCCTTCACCAGGGTCAGCTG